>JBDNFV010000035.1:0-11107 GCA_041689635.1 Candidatus Nanopelagicales bacterium
ACGGTAACAATCAACATGACAACGGCAATGATCAATGCGATTGCTTGGAGTCCTCCCAGTAATCGGAAGAATTTGTCGAGAACTTGTCGTTGATCGTTGACCTGCTCGATTCCTGGCCTACCTGCAAATGCTGAAGCAACGACGTCGTACTGGGTTGGATCATCGAGCTTGACTCGAAAGGACTCGGGCAGGGCGCTTTCATTGACGCTGTCAACAATGGGCGAGTTGGCGAACTGTTCCTGGAAGCGGATGAAAGCCTCGGCTTGTGATTCGTAGTAGATGTCTTGGACCAATGGACGCAAGGACTCGAGGTCCGCTTCAATCTGATCGCGCTGCGCAGCCGTCACCGCGCCACCGGCACACGATGGTGTGTCGCTGCCCTTGGCGCATAGGAAGATGGAAACTTCCACCTTGTCGTACCAAAAATCCTTCATGGTGTCGACCTGCGCGCGTACGAGCAAACTCACACCGAACAGGGTGAGTGAGACAGCGACCGTGATAATCACGGCCAAGGTCATGGTTAAATTTCGGCGAAGCCCGTTCCCAACTTCACTAGCAACAAATTGAGCGCGCATCAGCGGGCGTATCCGTAAACGCCGCGCGACTGGTCTCGAACCACACGGCCATTGTCAAGTTCAACCACCCGGCGGCGCATCTGATCGACAATTTGGGCGTCATGGGTTGACATAACAACGGTCGTTCCCAACCTGTTGATTCGGTCAAGGAGTTTCATGATTCCCACGGAGGTTCCCGGGTCAAGGTTTCCGGTTGGTTCGTCGGCGATCAGCAATTTGGGGCGGTTGACAAATGCGCGGGCAATCGCCACTCGCTGCTGTTCGCCACCGGAAAGTTCGTCGGGGCGACGCTGCTCTTTACCTTCAAGGCCGACAACTTCGAGCACTTCAGGAACCACTTTTTTTATCTGAGCTTTTGGTTTTCCGATTACCTCGAGGGCGAATGCCACGTTTTCAAACACACTTTTGTTGGGCAGCAACCGGAAGTCCTGGAATACCGTGCCAATCTCGCGACGCAATGTGGGTATTTTCCAGTTCGAAAGAAGACTGAGGTCTTTACCCAGAACCCAGACGTTTCCGGCGGTAGGTCGTTCCTCGCGGAGCACCAAGCGAAGAAAGGTGGACTTTCCCGAGCCAGAGGGACCAACCAAGAAGACGAACTCGCCTTTTTCGATTTCAAGGGATGCTTCTTCTAGTGCTGGCCGGGTTTGACTCGGGTACAGCTTGGTCACGGTATCGAACAGGATCACTGCGCAGTACTCCGTTTCAGTCGGGAAGCCTTCGGGTTACTGCCTAGCAGTCTAAGCGGACGGGGTCGAAACCGGTGATCACGACGTGGCCGAATTGGTCTTCCGCCACCTTATTCCCGCCTGAACCAACTCATCAATTTCCCCGTCGAGCACCGCTCCGGTATTGCCCGTTTCCTCATTGGTTCGCAGGTCCTTCACCATCTGATACGGGTGCAGGACATAGGAGCGCATCTGATTACCCCATGAGCCACCGGAGTCGTCTTTGAGGGCGTCCATTTTGGCCCGTTCGGCCTGGCGCTGGGCCGCGAGGAGCTTGGCCTGCAGGACGACCATGGCGGTCGCCTTATTCTGTATTTGCGAGCGTTCATTTTGACAGGACACGACTATTCCGGTGGGAAGATGGGTCAGCCGCACGGCAGAGTCGGTGGTATTCACACCCTGTCCACCGGGGCCACTTGACCGGTACACGTCAACCCGCAGGTCGTCGTCGGGAATGTCGACACTCTCGGCCTGCTCCAACACGGGGATTACTTCAACGTCGGCGAATGAGGTTTGTCGTCGGCTTTGGTTATCAAATGGTGAGATGCGCACCAATCGGTGGGTGCCTTGTTCAACTGAGAGGGTCCCGTAGGCGTAAGGGGCCTTCACGGCAAATGTTGCGGATTTGATGCCGGCTTCTTCGGCGTAGGAGGTGTCGTAGACCTCGTACGTCCAGCCGTGGCGCTCGCAATAGCGGATGTACATGCGCAGCAGCATCTCGGCCCAGTCCGCGGCGTCCACGCCGCCGGCGCCCGAACGAATCGTGATCAGCGCTTCGCGTTCGTCGTATTCCCCTGAAAGCAGCGTACGAATTTCAAGTTCACTCACCACCGCTTCCAAGGCTTTTAGTTCCTTGATTGCCTCGTCCAGAGATGCTTGGTCACCCGCGTCTTCAGCCAGTTCAAAAAGCACCGGCAGGTCTGCGTCTCTACTTTGAACAGCCTCGAACTTGCGTAATTCGCCTTGGATGGTGGACAACTTCGAGGTGATCTTCTGCGCATATGCCTGGTCGTCCCACAAATTGGGGACGGATGCTTGGGCTTCAAGCTCGGTGATTCGTACTTTCATTCGATCAACATCGAGTACCGTACCGATACTGCTCACTTTGGTTGCCAGTTCATTTAGTCGTTCCGCAATGTCAAGTGAGGGCACCACCCAACTTTACGAGTTGGCCGCTCATCTTGGTCTTATGGGGCGTAGTCCAACCTCGCCGAGGCACTCACTTCCACAGGATCAAATGGCAAGGCGTCAAAAAATGTCAGGCGTAATGGTGCACTCAAGGTGACCATTACGGACTTCCCGTCGGGTTCGATCCCGAGGTTGATGAGGTCAATATCTGAATCGGCGGTCATAGCGTTGGCGTGTGTTCTGGCAATATCTTGGACTTGAGCCGAGTTCAGCCTGGTGGATTGGGTTGCCCCGGTCTGGTAGTACTCCTGCAGGTCTATTCCTTGGGCTCCGGCCAAAGCGATGGAGTCGGCGGTTGATTGCAGCTCACGCTGTTGAATAAATGCGCTGGCGCTGTCGGAAATGACGGCGAGAGCCAAAAGGCACACACCGATCATGCCGATCCCCAGCAACATGATGCTTCCTTCCTCTCTCTTCACGAATTTCCCGCTTCGCGGTATTGGTCGACCAGCAGGGTCGCTTGTGAGCTGATCGGCATTGTGACCGGGTTTTGTGACCCCCAGCGGGGAATAAATGGCAACGGCACTTGCGTGGTGATTTCCACGGACACTTTCCCGCCGGGAGTCAGGCAGGACAGGTGATCGCAGGTGATTGACAGATGCGGTTGTGATTCGGTGAGACCGTAGTCGGCAAACGCCTGATTCGCGGCGATGCTTGCTCGGTGATTACCCAATGAGTTACTCATGCTGGTAACAAATGCCCGCACACCCTCCCTCGCTGCCTGATTGGCCGCGAATTGGGCAGCGTTGAGAGTAAGCACGGTGATCGCTATGTAGATAAGGGGCAAGATAATTGCCACTCCCACCACAATGAATTCAATTGAGGCGCTGCCGCGATCGCTGCTACTCCGCCAGTGCATGGCCGGTGAGTTTCATTGAGGTTGGGCCGTAAAAGCCAATCAGCGGAAGTTCTGTTTCCACGACGACCGCGAACATTTCGTTGTCTCCTTCGCTGACGCGCGATGCACTAATGCTTTCAACGGCTGTTCCCGCGATGTTGTTTTCCAATATTGACCTGGTGCGTGATTCCGCGCGGTCGAGATCTCCGTCGACCAGTGCCGCAACCCGAGCACCTTCGATTGCGGCACTGGTAATAACGGTTCGAACATGAATCGCCAGCATTAATTGGAGTACCGCCAAGGCAACCAACATGAGTAAGGGGGCAACCAGCGCAAATTCAACACTTGCATTCCCGTTTTCACGCGTGAACCGCTGTCGCCAATTATGCGGAGACACTCGAGATCGCTCGATCAAGGATTCCAGTGAGTTGGTCATCAGCAATGAGCCAAATTGCCGTGACGAGTCCTGCTGTCATCACTGCGACCAGAACCCAACCGGGGACATCACCCTGGTCATTGGCCAACTTGGTAAATAGCTTTCCCAGCATCAATTCGATTTTCATGCCATACCTTTCTTTCGTTGTACATTTTTTGTTTTTATGGAAGAAGTACTTCAAGGCCTCGCATTGCCGGAAAAAGCGCAATCACAATCACCGTGGGCAGAATGAAAAAGACAACGGGTACCAACATGGCCACGTCTTTCTTTCCCGCCAATTCAATGAGGTGCTGTCGCTGTTCATTCCTCGTATCGGCAGCCTGGGCCCGTAAAACACCACTCAATGGGGTTCCACGTTCAATGGCTATGACCAAGCCGGAAACAAACCGTTCAATTGAGCGCGATCCCGTGCGCTCAGACATCGTGAGCAGAGCATCGGTGAAAGAACTCCCAGCTTTAATGTCGGCGACGCAGGTTTGTAATTCATGTGCGAGGTCGCCGTTGCCGAGGTGTGCGATCCGGGTTAACGCGGCGATGGAAGTCTCACCCGCGGTAACGGAGAAGGCGAGTAATTCAGCAAGGTCAGGAAACTGGGCATCAATTCGCTGCACCCGCTTCTTGCCACGTCCAGATGTATGTGTGTCGTGAAGGAGAAAACCGATGCCAACCCCAAGGGCTGTCGTAATTGCAAGGGCGATCGGATTGGAGCCCCGGGCAATTGCCCACATGCCGATCACTATTCCTAGGATCAAACCCAACGCCGCCCACGTTATTTGCTCCCAACGGAAGCGAGCAAGGTCGGCATTGCGATCCCCGGTTGATCTGCCGGCCTTTTGTAATCTCTCCATAAGTTTGTCCGTGTTGCCAAAACGAGAAATCCATGTCGCTTGTGGGCTCAGCAATTCGCGCAAGGAAGACAACGCTCCAGACTGATTTTCCGTTGGGGTAAGCACGTTGAGTTGCGGAATTATTCCCCGGGATGCGCACACCACTCGCGCCGAAATGGTGATGGGGGTCATCACTCGATAGCGCCCGATCGCGACCAAGGCTCCGCTTGCCGCTACGAGTCCGATGAGCGCGCCAAGAACTGGGGTGCTCATGCCGGCACCTCGAAGACAACCCGAGATTCGGTCGGCAAAGCTCCAATGCGCAACATGATTCGGTAGGCGATAAACGAGACGGCCGCGGCGCCGAGTAGCACGATTGCGCCAAGACCGGTGCGAAATGCGGCGACAGCATCTGGCCGGGTACACAACATCGCCAAGGTAAGCCAAGGAGCAGCTATGGACATGCGCGCGGCAGCGATCGTCCAACTTTGTCGTGCTTCAATGTCACCACGTGTGAGGGCATCACCTCGCAGAAGTGCGCTCAGCGTTCGCAAAACGTGTCCAAGATCTGTTCCACCAACTTCATGGGCAATACGCAGCGCGGAAATAACCCGATCGGCGACAGGATCACCGAGGCGCTCTTGCAAAGCATTTAGCGCTTGACCAAATGAACCGGTTGAACGGTAATAGTCCGAGAAGTGGGCGAACGCATAACGCAACGACACCGGTCCATTTCTGGATAGGTCGGCAACCGCTTCGGGGAGTGACATCCCGGCTCGAACCGAGGAGGCCAACGAGTCAACCGCGTCGGGCCAACTCGTGCGCAGTGCTTTTGACCTCACTTTGGCGCGTCGCTTGAGACGCATGATTGGCATGAAACTGGCACCGACGGCACCCATTAGGGCCACGATGGGGATTGAGGTAACGATGATTGCGATAGACCCGGTGGCCAACGCCGCAATTGCCATGGTCGAGTAAACAGTCCGGGCGGTGACATTGGGCATTCCGGCCGCCTTGACCAGCGTTCCCACATAACTTTCCTTAGTCGAGAGGACCTGGCGGTTGCCACTTATTGACAGAAGAATCAAGACGACACCAATTCCGACACATAAGCCGAGCACGGCACCCATTAGGCAACACCTTGCAACGGGTTTGGCGCATGCAGAATGCTGGCCAGGTCAAATCCGTGGGCAATGAATCTTTCGGGGTGCGGCGGGTAACCACCTTTTCGGGTCAGCCCTGCACCGTCATCTTTAAAAATCGTGCTCATCTCAACAATATTGTTTTCAACACGACCGGTGAGTCCCGCTATTTCGGTGATTCGACGCTGACCACTTGGATCACTGGCCGCATGAATCACCACATCAACAGCGCCCGCGACAGTTGGCACAACAAAGTCACCGGGGATATTAGCCCCGGCCAGGAGCGGAAGTGTGCAAAGTTTAGTGACAGCTTCACGCGCGCTATTTGCATGTAATGTGGATAGGGAAGGCATTCCAGAGTTCATCGCGATGAGTAGATCAAGGGACTCGCCTTGGCGAACTTCACCGACAATCAGCCGGGTCGGTCGCATCCGGAGTGCTTCACGTACGAGTCGGCGGAGCGGGATTTCACCCGTGCCTTCCAAACTGGCATCTCGCGTCTGCATAGCGACCCAGTCCGGGTGATCAATTTTGATTTCAAATACTTCCTCACAACTGATGACCCGTTCATGGTGGGGAACACACCCCAAAAGCGCATTCAGTAACGTCGTTTTGCCAGATTGGGTCCCACCAGCCACCACAATGTTGAGTCCGCATTTAACCGCGGCGTCCAGAAATGTTGCCGCTTGCTGGTTGAGAGTTCCCAAGTTGATCAGGTCAAAAATAGTTTTCGGCCGAACCACGAAACGACGAATATTGACCGACCAGTGCTTCTGGGTAACTTCCGGAATCACGACATGTAGCCGACTTCCATCTAGGAGCACCGCGTCAACAAAGGGTTGAGAAAGGTCAAGGCGCCGACCGGAAGTTCGGAGCATCCGCTCAACAAGATCGCGCACCTGCTCAGGAGTCAAAATAATTCCGGTTAATTCACTTCGACCACCTCGAGCGATAAAAACTCGACTTGGTTCATTGATCCAGATTTCTTCAACCGTTGGATCATCGAAAAACTTTTGCAGTGGTCCATAACCAGAAATTTGATGGTGCACTTCCAATACCAAAGCGGGAACGTCGATCATCGATCCACCCGCAAACAGGTCAGACACACTTTCTTGGATTAAGTGAAGTACCCGCACACTGTCACGCACCGGATCTAGATCAAGGGTCCGAATTTGCTCCCGGACCCGCGACTCAACGTGTACCGAATCCATGACTTCCCCTTTAACTAATGCGCGTTTTCGCTGCTCCTAGGCGCACGTTCAGGGTAAGTCGGTTCGGGTCATTAAAGACAGGGGTGATTTGGATCTGTGGATAACTCACTTAAAGGAGGAAGCGGTCCCATGCTGCCTTTACCAGTTCGGGGTGCTCGGACTGGGCCATGTGACCGGTATCGGGGAGCACGACAACGTGGGCGTTTGGAAAACTTTTGGTAAGTCGATGTGCTGTTTTTGCACTCACCAACACATCTTTTCGACCATAAATCCCCAGTGTCGGTGCGCTCACTCGCTCGGCAAGTTTCCACGGGCGGTCAGCACCGGTCAGATCGGTGTTTGTTTTAAGTAAGCCGCGAAGTGATCGCAGGAACGCGTCGGTGTTATAGGTGAAGTGGTCGCACTCTTTGACTTCTTGGACGGCTTCAGCAATTCGAATTTTGGAGAACTGTTCCGGTTTGGCGGTGAGACCGTCAATTGTGGCCTGAACTCGATCCTCCGCCGATGTCTCAAAATATTTTGGGATCAATTTCTCGCCAACCCCGGGGAGAGCAATTGCCGGCAAGTGAACATTTCCCTTGGTCGCGTAAAGACTCGGGAACGCTGGCGAAATCAAGGTGAGTGAACGCACCATTTCGGGTCTGCGAGCGGCCAGTTGCAGCGCAATGGCGCCGCCGAGTGAGTTCCCGAAAAGGTCAACCGGGCCCAGATCTTTAGCCAAAATGAACTCGGCTACTGCCCGCGCATGGCCGGAAGGGGTGTAATCACCGTCACGCGGAGGCGGCGACATACCAAATCCGGGGAGATCGACCGCGTAGCCGGTAAGTTGCGATTCCAGGGCCAGCATCAGATCCGTCCAATTAAGGGCAGACCCACCTAACCCGTGCAGAAAAACACCGACGCGATCCGGGGATGTGCCGTCCTTCACGGTTGTGCGATAGGAGATCGTTCGCTTTGAGAGAAACTCTATGCTGCGGCCGTAAGCGTGCGGCGCCTCCACGCGTGGGGAGATCGGAGACAGCATGCTCAAAGCGTACGCGATAAATAAAATTACGTGCGACGTAGACTGACCACATGGTTTTAACGGCGTCGATGGAGGAAGCGGGCTCGCGGACCGGACGCCTGCCCAAAGCCGAACGCCGGGAACAGTTAATGGCGGTTGCGCGATCGGTCTTTGTTGAGCAGGGGTACCACACCGCAAGCATGGAAATAATTGCTGACACGGCCGGGGTTTCTAAACCGTTGCTCTACCAGCATTTTCCCAGCAAATTGGATTTATATTTGGCGCTACTTGACGCTGGCATCGACGATCTACTCGCCAAATCAGATGCATCACTGCGAGACATCACCGACAATAAGTTGCGCGTGATCGCGACAGTCCAAACCTATTTTGAATTTGTTGACGACCCCCAAGACGCTTACCGACTGGTTTTTGAATCCGATCTCACCAACGAACCGGAGGTCCGCGCCCGGCTTGAACGTCTTGAGCGAGAGGTGATTAAAAGTATTGCAGCCGTGATCAAGGAAGACACCGGTCTAAGTGAGAGCCAGGCAACCCTGCTGGGAGCTGGACTGCACGGCATGGCCCAGGTTGCGGCCACCAGTTGGTTGCGTGATCCCACCCTTCCCAGAGGCGATGCCGCCGAATTAGTGTCGCTACTCTCGTGGCGCGGGATCAGCGGGTTCCCCCTCTCGCATCCGCCCCAATGAACGAACCTGATAAATCCACCCGAACGACTCGTCAACAACAGTAGGAAAGGTATGACATGGACATCACAATTGGAGTGCAACACATCGCCCGCGAAATCTCACTCGAGTCCGAGGAGAGCGCGGAAGCGATTTCTCAGCAGGTCACCGAAGCAATCAACTCCAACGGATTATTGAGTTTGACCGATACCAAAGGTCGGGTTGTTCTCGTACCCGCCAGCAAAATCGCTTACGTTGATCTCGGACCTGCAACCGGTCGTCGTGTTGGATTCGGCAAATAACTGTTAGGCGGCAAGTCCAAGATCGGCCATGCGCTTGGAGTGCGCGTCCGTTAGTCGCGCCAACATGCGACCAATTTCGGCGAGATCAGCGCCTGGCCGATCGACCCCCCCAATGATCAGAGCGGCCAGCGCATCGCGATCTGCGGCGACACGTTGCGCTTGGGATAGGGCTTCACCGACGAGCCGGCGTCCCCACAGCGCCAGCCGCCCGGCCACTTTGGGGTCTTCTTCAATAGCGGCTCGAATGCGTTCAACAACGTAGGCCGCTTGGGAGAGGTCGTCGCAGACTTCCACGACGAGCTCACGGGTCCGCGGGTCGACGTAGGAAGAAATCTCTCGGTAGAAATCTAAGGCGATTCCATCACCGACAAAGGCTTTCATGAGGCCTTCGAGCCAATCGGTTGGCTTGGTCATTGCATGAAAATCTTCCAGGGTTTGCCGGAAAGGTTCCATCGATGTTTCGGGGTCCGCTCCCAGTTCAACGAGTCGATTACGCAGGGCAATGAAGTGCTTAAATTCGGTTGTGGCCAACTCCCCCATGGCTGCTTTGTCCGCAAAGGACGGCGCCAAAACAGCATCTGCCGCCATTCGCTCAAATGCGGTCAATTCGCTGACAGCGAGCAGCGCGAGAAGGTCGATGACCGCCGCTTGATAATTGGGATCATTGGTCAACTCGTGTCCAACCGACTCATGGGTCATCTGGCCCAATCAACTCCGCTCGCGTGTGGGTATCGCGCTTGCCTAGGGCTAGCCAAGCACCACAAGGATATCGGGGTACCATAAGACCAATGAGCCATTCGCTCAGGATCCCCGAAGCGGGCGCTTTCCGCCTCATTAACCCTGGAGTTCTCCTGTCAACCACGATCGAAAGCCCGCCGGAAAATCCGGCTGAATACACCCCCGCCCCGGCCAAATCATTTGCCGAACTCGGCGCGCACCCCAAAATTGTTTCCGCGCTCTCAGCTAAAGGCATTGACTTTGCCTTCCCGATTCAAGAAATGTGCATGTCCATGGCCCTGGACGGCCGCGACATCATTGGCCAAGCCAAAACGGGAACCGGAAAAACACTCGGTTTTGGAGTTCCGTTATTGCAACGCATGCAAATTCCGGGTGGAGTAACACCACAAGCACTCGTCGTCTGTCCAACCCGTGAACTTGCATCCCAGGTTGCCTCGGATCTCACCATTGCCGGCAAGGACCTTGGAGTTCGAGTGCTAGCCGTGTACGGGGGCAGGGCAATTGAACCCCAGATCGATGCCCTCAAATCCGGGATCGACGTTGTCGTTGGAACCCCCGGGCGAATCCTTGATCTGGCAAATCGCCGCAATCTTGATTTGAGCAGCGTCCGGGTCCTGGTCATGGATGAAGCAGATGAAATGCTCGACATGGGCTTCCTGCCCGACGTTGAACGAATCGTCGCAATGCTTCCCACTGAACGCCAAACCATGTTGTTTTCAGCAACGATGCCTGGTCAGATTGTGAACCTCGCTCGTCGGTACATGACCCAGCCAACACATATTCGTGCGAGTGATCCAAACGATGAAAGCGCGACCGTTGACTCAATTGAACAGCACGTCTGGCGGGCTCACCCGATGGACAAGATTGAGCTCGTTGCAAAAATCATGCAGGCAGAGGGCCGTGGACTCGTCATGATCTTTACGAGAACAAAAAGAAAAGCGCAGAAGATTTACGATGAACTAACCGAACGCGGATTTGCCGTGGGGACCGTTCATGGTGACCTGGGTCAAGGAGCGCGCGAGCAGGCACTTCGCGCATTCCGCGCTGGCAAGATCGACATTCTCGTTGCAACTGATGTTGCCGCCCGTGGAATCGACGTTGACGGCGTGACACACGTGATCAACTACGAGTGCCCAGAAGATGAGAAGGCTTATCTGCATCGAGTCGGTCGTACCGGCCGAGCCGGTAACTCGGGTGTTGCGGTAACTCTTGTCGACTGGGAAGACGTTGCCCGTTGGCAAATGATTGACCGTGCGCTCAAACTGCCGTTCAAAGATCCGATTGAAACGTACTCAACAAGTGATCACGTCTACACCGGCCTTGGTATTCCCCGGGACGCCGTCGGACGATTGGCCAAAGGTGATCAAATTCGGGCTGGCCTTGGCGCTGAAACACTCGAGGATCTTGGCGGAAAGTCGCCGCAGCAAAAGGCCCCC
>JBDNFV010000036.1:0-1368 GCA_041689635.1 Candidatus Nanopelagicales bacterium
CTGAAGTTGACAAAGCAGTTATTCAAATTGAATTTAACCGAGAGGAGTAGACATGGACATTGATGTCAGTGCACTGAAGGCGCTCGTGCGGGAACGTAATCTGTCCCTAGAATTATTGGTTGATTCCATTGAGGCGGCGCTACTCGTCGCCTATCACCATACCGATGGCTCAACTGCCAAGGCGCGGGTTGAACTAGACCGAAAGAGTGGTCATGTCACCGTATGGGCGCAAGAGGCGCTGACGACCCCTGAGGAACTAGCAGCCGGTGAAGTCGCCAGCTTTAGTCCCGAATTTGATGACACCCCACAGAATTTCGGTCGGATCGCGGCGAGCACTGCCCGCCAAGTCTTGCTGGGTCGGTTACGCGAAGCCGAAGGCGAAGCAACCCTTATTGAATTCACCGGTCGCGAAGGGGACTTGGTGTCGGGGGTCATTCAGCAAAATACGAACCCCCGCATGGTCCGGGTTGATATTGGGAAAATTGAAGCGAATCTTCCCCCCGAAGAACAGGCAACGGGTGAGAGTTACCCACATGGTGCCCGGATCAAATGCCTGGTCACCGGTGTGCGTAAAGGATTTAAAGGTCCGGTCGTCACCGTTTCACGCAGCCACCCAGATCTCGTTCGCAAACTTTTCGCCTTGGAAGTTCCCGAGATCGCCGACGGGACCGTTGAGATCACCGCGATCGCCCGGGAGGCGGGCCATCGGTCCAAAATTGCGGTTCGTTCACATAATCCAGAGGTAAATCCAAAAGGCTCGTGCATTGGCCCCCAGGGACAGCGGGTACGTCAAATCATGAGTGAGTTAGGTGGGGAAAAGATCGATATTGTCGATCACAGTGATGACCCGGCCGAGATGATTGCCCAAGCATTGTCTCCGGCAAGGGTCACATCGGTGACCATCGTCGATTATGACCTTAAAAGTGCCCGGGTACTTGTTCCCGAATACCAACTCTCGCTGGCTATTGGTCGTGAGGGGCAAAATGCTCGGCTGGCAGCCCGGTTGACCGGTTGGCGAATTGATATTCGTAGTGATTCTGCACCCACCCCAAGTGGGTAGACCGCAAAATAGTAACCCGGGAAGCAACAGAGTGAAATCAATGCGTGAGCCGCTGCGGACCTGCGTCGGCTGTCGGCGGCCCGTCCCTAAGAGCCAACTGATCAGGTTGGTGTGGCAGCAAGACCTCGCCGCGCTCACATTTGATTCTGGGAGCAGCCTTCCGGGGCGCGGTGTATACCTTCATCTGACACTTTCGTGCATTGAAAAAGGTCAACGGCGGGTCCGAGGGGCACTTCGGATCCCTAGCACGGTAGATTGGCGCACTGTTAGTGAACCTTGGACGTTTTTGCGCTCGATTGCGAACACGA
>JBDNFV010000037.1:0-1753 GCA_041689635.1 Candidatus Nanopelagicales bacterium
AGTTCAACTACTGCGACTTGGATGAAACGCTTCCCCGCGCCCGGTTCACTCAGTGTCGGTATTACCCGGCGTCGAAGCAGGTAACCAAAAAATCCAAGAACCATAATCAGTGTGATTTTGATAAGAATCACTTGACCGTAGCCGTTGGTGAAGAGTTCATCAATTGAATTAAGCCTGGTGTAAGCATTTGAAAGACCACTGACCGCGAGGAGAACAATCGCGATGAGTGCCAGTGGTGAGAATCTTTCCAGTGCGCGCCCCAACGGAATATCCCGTTTAACCGCGTGGAAAAGGAGAACGGCAAGGCCCCCAACCCAGATCGCGGCAGCGATAACATGGGCGACCCCCGCGGTAAGGGCCAGGGCGTGGTCACCGAGACCAGAACCGTGCCCGGCAAGTGATGGAAGTGACACCGCGATGAGCGCGAGGACCACACCGGCAGCACTAATGTCGGTCGTGGCGGTGATGAAACCGCCAAGGGCAATGACGACAGCAATGAAGAACATAACGATGAGCGCGCGCGTCGCGGGAACATCGGTTGCATACGTACTGACCACGCTTGGCGTGATTGCGTCGGCGAGTGAAACCCCTAAAACGTAGGCCAATAAAAAGACGGCTTGTATCAACGCCAGTATTGCCCAGATAGCGGCCGACCATGAACCACGGATCACATCTTTGCGTCCGGCGGCCGATAGCACGCCGTCTTTCCCGGAGGGATCAAGAAATGCAGCGGAGATCAAAAAACCGACCGTAAGGATTCCGGCAAGGTCGGTGAGGATTCGAAGAACCGCGACGCCCCAGCCAATCAGTGGCCCGGCATCGGTGATTCCGATTGGCGCGATTTCGTAGGCGCCACCCGCCAGCATCAGGCCAATTGCCGTTGCGGCAATTGCAAGAGCAACAACGAGTGAACCAAATGTGAGTGTTCGCGATCTGGGTATGACGGATACTTCCGGTTTCATCATTGTTGTCACGTGGAGCGCTTTCGCCAAATGAAGAAACCGGAAACAACGAGTGCGAGTGCGAGGAAGCCCAGTGCCCACACCAGCGTGGACCCTGAATCAGAGGACGCTGGTGCCGAGCTAGGAGTAGCCATCGTGGTGACGCCTGGTGCGGCCACCGCGGGTGCAGACGCTGTTGCTAGGTCGGGGTAACTGAAACTCAATGATCCGGTGACCGGGTGCCCGTCTTGTGAAACAATTCGGTAGGCCACCGTGTACGTGTCCCCGGGAAGATCGGCCCGCCAGGCCGCGGTCACGCGAGTACCCGTGCTCTCGACTACAAATCCTGACACCGTTTCACCGGTCGAATGAGAAACGGCGATTTCCGCCATTCCATCGAGTAGGGAGGAATTAAAACTTAGGGTGAGTGACTCGGGCGCGCTTTCCAGTACTGCCCCGTCAATTGGATCTGTGCCGACCAACTCGGCGTGGGCGAAAGCGGGAACCGCACCACCAATGACACTTGTGGTGAGTAGCAGTAGACCGGCGAAGAAGGCAATTGCTCGGGTCACTCCCTCAGGGTACCTCTGTTTGATAAAAGACGAATCCGCGCACTTTGGACCAAACCCAAGGTGCGCGGATTCAAGAGTTTCTAGAAGGCAGCTTCAGGGATTTCCATGATGTCACCGGTCGTTGCTTCGGCGATCCCACGCTCCGCCGCGAGTAGTGGAAGACGGTTGCGGGCGAACCAGCGAGCACCCTCCACCTTGCCCGTGTAGAAGTCCTTATCCCGATCACTGGGACCGGCAGCA
>JBDNFV010000038.1:0-4170 GCA_041689635.1 Candidatus Nanopelagicales bacterium
GGACCGTGGATAGCCGCATGTGTGGTCATCGTGTTTTTCACCGTTATCGCTTCATACCGACAAAATGTGCGGGCCTATCCCAATGGTGGCGGCGACTACGACGTCGTCTCGGCCAATTTAGGACCACGGTGGGGTGTTTTTGTCGCCAGTTCACTTTTGATCGACTACGTTCTCACGGTTGCCGTCTCGGTTTCCGCGGCCATAGCAAACCTTGGCTCAACCATTGGCTTCGTGGAAAGACACAATGTGTGGTTTGCCGTGGGGACCGTGGTGATCATTACGCTATTAAACCTGCGGGGTGTTAAAGAGTCGGGCGGGTTATTTGCCATTCCAACGTACATCTTTATTGCATCCATTTTCATCATGATCGGTGTCGCAATTTTTAAGGCGCTCACTGGAGCTCCGATGCTTGCCGAAAGCGCAAACTGGGAGATTTCGAACGAGGAAACATTGACCGGTCTTGCGCTGATTTTTCTTCTTGCTCGCGCGTTTAGTTCAGGAACGACAGCACTGACGGGAATCGAGGCGGTCGCAAACGGCGTGCCCGCGTTTAAGGAGCCCAAATCAAAGAACGCGGCAACAACACTTTTGCTGCTGGGTGTGGTTAGCATGTTGATGTTCAGTGGCATTACCTGGTTGGCCATCAAGACCGGTGTGAAATTAACCGAGTCAGACGGTGACCTGATTGGCCTGCCGGCCGGTGAGACCCAGAAAACGGTCATCGTGCAAGTCGCTGCCGCTGTATTTAATAACGCCGGATGGGCGGTCTTGTTTATTTCACTTGCAACGGCTCTCATTTTGGCCCTGGCTGCAAACACGGCATTCAACGGGTTTCCCGTCATGGGTTCGATCCTGGCCCGCGACGGCTATCTTCCACGGCAATTGCACACCCGTGGTGACCGACTGGCTTACAGCAATGGAATTTTCGTCCTTGCTGGGTTGGCCGTGCTTCTCATTATTGCTTTCCAAGCCGATGTCACGAAACTTATTCAGCTCTACATCATTGGGGTTTTTATCGCATTCACGATGAGTCAGTTGGGAATGATTCGGCACTGGGGCACGGTGCTTGCATCAGAAAAGGATCGTAGGGAACGACAACGGTGTATTCGTTCGCGGATCGTAAATGTTATTGGGTTTGCCATGACGAGCACGGTATTGGTCATCGTGGTGATCACCAAGTTCACGAGTGGTGGTTGGATCATCATTGTTACTATCCCAATAATTTTCTATCTCATGTTGCGAATAAATCGTCATTACGACAAAGTACGCAGAGAACTCGCCACACTTGAAACCGATTACGTCATGCTGCCTTCGCGGGTGCACGCGCTCGTCTTGGTCTCAAAAATCGATAAACCCACCTTGCGGGCAATCGCGTACGCGCGTGCGAGTCGGCCGACGGTTCTTGAAGCGGTGACCGCGAACGTTAATGATTCTGAAACCGAACGCTTGCAGCAAGACTGGATTCGCCGAGATGTTCCGGTGACCTTGCGGATTCTAGATTCACCGTATCGCGAGATCACAAGTCCGATTATTGACTACGTTAAGGAAATTCGACGAGAGTCTCCCAATGACCTGATCGCGGTCTTTGTTCCACAGTACGTTGTCGGTCACTGGTGGGAACAGGTCTTACACAATCAATCCGCATTGAGGTTGAAAAGCCGACTGCTGTTCTCGAATTCGGTCATGGTCATTAGCGTTCCTTGGCAACTGGAATCAAGTGAACATAGTCTCGAAAATGACTTCTAGACCACAACTTGAGATCGGTCAAGAGTATGTAGCCCAGATCGGAACCATTGCCCATGGCGGTCATTGCATAACGCACGTCAACGGTTGTGTTGTTTTTGTCCGGGGCGCTATAACCGGTGAACAGGCGAGTATTTTGATCACCCATAAAAGGCAGAAGGTTTTTTTTGGGGTGGCGCAAGAGATTTTCATGAAATCCGAGTTTCGGGTGTCACCCAGTTGTGAAGCAAGTAGATCTTGCGGCGGGTGCGATTTCCAGTTTATTGACCTTGGGCATCAACGTGCGCTCAAGACGTTAGTCCTCAAGGAATCATTACAACGATTTGCCCAACTAGATGAACTATTTATCGAGAAAATTGTCGGTGTTGGGGTGCGTGCGATCGGAGACCCAACCGGCTTGGGGTGGCGAACTCGTGCCCGCTTTGAATGGAATGACGCATGGCAGATGCACGCCTACCGCAGCGAGCACATGGTCGAGACACCTGCCTGCACAACCGTCACGAAAGAGATTGGTGCCGAACTCACGCGGTTGGAGCAAACGGGGGGACTGCCGCAGGGCGAATACACATTCGCTCAAGGAATCGATGGGGTAAGTGTTGTCGGCCCTCCCGGTAACGTTGCTGGGCCATCTGTGGTGAGCAGGAATTTTGCCGGCACTGACTGGGAAACGAGCCCGCACGATTTCTGGCAGTCACATGTCGCGCTACTGCCTGAAGTAGAGCAAGCCATTATCGATTCGGGTGCATTGAGTTTAGGTGCTAGTTGGTGGGATTTGTATGCGGGCGCCGGCGTCTTCTCGCAGGTCCTGTCCAAAGGGGTTGGCGTAACGGGCTCGGTGACCAGTGTGGAAGGAAATCGAGCAGCGTCGGTGGCAGCCCGAGATCGGTTTGCGAACTCGACGCAGTCTCACCGGGCAGACATTCGGGTCGTCAACAGCAGCGTTGAATCCTTCGTGAGTCACATGCGTGCGAGCGTCGCGGCGCCGGACGGTGTTTTCCTTGATCCACCGCGATCGGGGGCCGGAATTTCGGTGTGCCAGGCACTATTGGAGATCGCGCCCCGGTGGATTCTGTATCTCGCCTGTGATCCGGTCGCGCTCGCGAGAGATACCCGGGCATTGTGTGGTGGTGGGCTATACGAATTGGCGTACATTACCGCTTGGGATGCATTTCCGATGACCCATCATTTTGAATCGTTGGCTGTTTTCCGGAGCGCCAAAGTATCTTGACGTCAAGATACTTGTGATATCGTATGGGTCCACCAATGAACCGGGAGGTCGCATGACCAGTGTGAATTCGTTTTCTGCGAAGGAAACCCTCAAGGTTGGCGAGCAAGAATTCGACATCTTTGCCATTGATGTCGTCCCCGGTAGCGCAAAACTTCCTTTTACCCACAAAATTTTGCTGGAAAATTTGCTACGCACCGAGGACGGACTAAATGTCACCGCTGACACAATTCGAGCACTCGGCGGCTGGGATGCACGCGCCGAACCTGCTGAGGAAATTGCCTTCACTCCCGCCCGCGTTATTTTGCAGGACTTCACCGGCGTACCCGTTGTGGTCGACCTGGCCACCATGCGCGAAGCCGTCATTGCACTCGGTGGCGATCCCAGCAAAATCGAGCCGTTAAATCCCGTCGAACTTGTTATTGACCATTCGGTCATCGCCGACTTTTTTGGTATCCCTGACGCGGTGGAACGAAATGTTGGACTCGAATATGAACGTAATAGGGAGCGTTACCAGTTTCTGCGCTGGGGACAAAGTGCGTTTGACGAATTCAAAGTTGTTCCCCCCGGCACCGGAATCGTCCATCAGGTAAATATCGAAAATCTGGCACGGGTGGTCATGGCTCGGGGCGGACAGGCTTACCCCGACACGGTCGTAGGCACGGACTCGCACACCACCATGGTGAATGGTCTGGGGGTCCTTGGGTGGGGTGTCGGCGGGATTGAAGCCGAAGCGGCAATGCTTGGACAGTCTGTCTCGATGTTGATCCCCAATGTCTTGGGCTTCAAGCTCACCGGCGAGCTACCACCAGGGTCAACGGCAACCGATCTGGTCCTCACAATTACCCAAATGCTGCGCGAGCGGGGAGTGGTGGGCAAGTTCGTTGAGTTTTACGGCAATGGCGTTGGGGCGGTGCCGCTGGCCAACCGGGCAACGATTGGAAACATGAGTCCGGAATACGGCAGCACGGTGGCTATCTTCCCCATTGACCAGGTCACATTGGATTACTTAGCTCTCACCGGTCGAACCGAGCAGGCAATTGACCTGGTTCGGGCTTATGCGCAGCGGCAGGGCCTGTGGCATGACCCCGAACATGAAGCCCACTATTCCGACGTCATCGAACTAGACATGGGAACCGTCGTGCCCAGCATTGCCGGACCAAAGCGACCGCAAGACCGGGTAATTTTGGCGCAGGCGAAAC
>JBDNFV010000039.1:0-2669 GCA_041689635.1 Candidatus Nanopelagicales bacterium
ACTCATTGCATTTGATTCACTCAATGGAACACCGGATGAAAATGCGCGACCCGAATTTGGGTCCGGGATCATTCGTCAAGCCGCGATTGCAAGTGCCGGGCGCGAACTCGTCCCGGCGGACTCACTCATTACCCCGCAAGTTATTTCCCTTGCCGCCGCGGCGGGTTACGACCACTTACGAATCTGCCGGCCACCCATTGTCAGCACGTTGATCATCGGGGCTTCACTTCTTGAACAGGGTGCACCGCGTGGTGGCCGAGTGCGAGATGCGCTTGGCATCAGCATCCCCGCTTTTGTTGGCGCACTCGGTGCCAGAGGAAATCCACATGTGCGAGCACCAGAATCCCGTGACTTACTCCTTGAAGAAATTGATGACTCACATGCAGACCTGCTCATTACCACCGGATCAACCGCACCGGGTGGTGAAAATTTATTACGTAACGTCATGCGCGATCTTGCCGCTCACTGGTTAATTGACGGCATCACCATGACACCGGGTGCCCAGGTACTTCTGGCGCGCCTGCCGGACGGAAAACTGTTACTGGGCCTGCCTGGAGATCCCCGTGGTGCACTCACCGCACTCCTCACCGTTGCTCCGCCACTGATCGCCGGACTTCGCGGGGCGACGTGGAGTGAGAGCACCCAAACCGCTGTGTTGATCAATGAAACTCCGTTGCCGGAATACGCCGAGGACACTGCGATAGTTCCGATCAAAGTGACAACGAGTGCGGCCGGTCGAACCGCGCAAGTACTGCACTCGCAGGGGCCTGCAGGTTTAAGTGGATGGGCTAATGCAACGGACTTCGCGGTCGTGCCACCGGGGATGGGCTCCCCGGGTGATGTCGTCTCAACCCTTTCCGTTATCGGAGGCTAATAACAATGACTTACCGGATCTTTGACTCGACTACTGGCATGATTGAGATCGTGCGAATGGAAGGCAACTGCCATGGAAGACTCTAAAGGCAGCAGCTACCGGCGAATACGAGACGAAATCGATGAAAAAAATTCGGCCGATTCAATCAGGTCTTTGCTCTTTCGAGGCAGCAAAATCAGCCCCATTCAGAACGTCACCATGCGAATCGGTGTTGCAATTCTGGCACTGGTCATTACCGCACTGATTGTTTACTTCGAACGAACGTGTTACGCGGACCGAGGTGTCACAGGTGAGCTCACGTTGGTTGACGCTTTCTATTACGCAACCGTGAGCCTTTCAACAACCGGTTACGGCGACATTGTTCCAGTATGTGAGTCCTCTCGAATCGTTAACGTCTTGGTGATTACCCCGCTTCGCTTCCTCTTCCTGATCGTATTGATCGGTACCACAATCGAAGTCCTAACCAAAAAAACTAGAAGTGAAATCCGCTCCCGGCAATGGAGGAAGAAAGTGGAAAACCACACCATCATCATTGGATACGGAGTCAAAGGCCGTAGCGCCGCCAAGTCACTCCTCGACGCCGGTTACAACGCCAACAGGATTGTTGTCGTCTCACCCGACCGCGAATCATGCGATTTAGCAACCCGTGATGGGCTCATCGCTTTCGTTGGTGATGGAAGACAAGAGGAGGTGCTCAAAGATGTTTCCATTGAACGCGCCGGCCAAATAATTGTCGCCACCAACGAGGACGACACCTCGGTGCTTGTCACTCTCACGGCTCGCCGACTCGCACCGCCAGAAGCCAAAATTATTGCTGCTGTCCGCGAATCACAGAACGCCGATGTCATGCGTCAGTCCGGAGCCAACAGTATTATTCCTACCGCTGAATCTGCCGGCCGGCTCATGGGTCTCTCTGTGATTAGTTCAGAAGCCGGTGCACTCATGGAAGATCTTCTTGATTCCTCCCGTGGACTTGAAGTGACCGAGCGGGCTGTGACCAAGGAAGAACTCAGCATGTCACCCAAAGATCTCAATGAAAAGGGTCAAATCGTCTTGGCTGTGATTCGCGACGGAATTACCCACCGCTTTTATACGGAAAGTATTCGGTTCCTTGAACAAGGCGACCGAATGGTTGTCATTAATTACAATCGGGAAGAGGACTAATCATGTTTGCTATTAGCCAAAAAGATTTTGGTGGTCCTGAAACCCTCGAGTGGACCAAGGTGGCCGATCCCCGGCCTGAACCCGGTGAAGTGATTATTGACATTACGGCTACCGCAGTCAACCGCGCGGACCTACTACAACGTGAAGGCAATTACCCACCGCCAGTTGGCGCTACCGACATTCTTGGACTTGAATGCTCCGGCACCATCGTCTCCGTTGGTGCAGCACTGACCATGGATCGAATCGGTGAGCGCGTCACCGCACTACTCAACGGTGGCGGCTACGCCCAAAAGGTTGCGGTTCCCCTCGGCCTGGTCATGAGCGTCCCTGAAGGTGTCAGTGTCCTTGACGCCGGAGCCCTCCCTGAAGTCGCCTGCACGGTGTGGAGCAACCTCACCAAGGTCTTGCAGCTGCGTGAGGGAAGCACCATCCTCATTCACGGGGGTGGCTCGGGGATTGGGACCTTTGCAATTCAGGTTGCAAAAGCGCTCGGCGCCAAAGTTGCGGTCACTGCAGGGAGTCAGGAAAAACTCAATGTTTGCGCATCCCTTGGCGCTGATGTACTGATTAACTACAAAGAACAAGACTTTGTTGAAGTGATCCGCGCGACCTGGGGTGGCGCCGACAATAT
>JBDNFV010000040.1:0-1818 GCA_041689635.1 Candidatus Nanopelagicales bacterium
ACATACGCAGGTGCCTCGACGGGCGCACTTTCACATAACCACAAGCAAGTGACGCAGAGCAACCTATTGGACTAAGGGGGCGGCGAAATTGGTCGCAAAGAAGGTACTGCCGAAGAAATACGCTGCAAAAAAGACAACGGTTAAGAAAGCCGCCCCGGTTAAGAAGGCCGCCCCGGTTAAGAAGGCCGCCCCGGTTAAGAAGGCCACCCCGGTCAAGAAGGCCGCCCCGGTTAAGAAGGCCGCCCCGGTTAAGAAGGCCGCCCCGGTTAAGAAAGCCGCCCCGGTTAAGAAAGCCGCCCCGGTCAAGAAGGGATCCGCCACTTTGGTCGAAGATGTGGCCGTCGAAATAGTGCCTGTCGTAAAAACCGTTTTTGAGAAGTTGGTCCCGGTTACCACGCCACCATCCAAAGGGAAGAAAGCCGCTGGGATCGTGAAAGTCATTTCCCCCCGCCCAGTGGTGAAGTCCCCAGCAATTGTTGTCCGTGAAGACGAAAGCACGTGGACGAAAGTTGAGTTGAACAAGGTCCGCAAGTCACTCAATGAAGACGAGGCCCGACTTCTGGAGGAAATTGCTACGACCGAGCAAGGGCTCGCGGACCTCATTCGCGACTCAGGAGATGGCGCCGGCGATGACCAAGCCGATGCAGGCAGCAAGACTTTCGAGCGGGAACATGAAATGTCCATGGCCAATAATGCCCGGGACATGTTGGAGCAAGTTCGCCAAGCGATTGGTCGCATCGATGACCGAAGTTATGGTGGCTGCGACGCCTGCGGTAAGGGTATTGGCAAATTGCGTCTGCAGGCGTTCCCGCGGGCAACACTATGCATGTCATGCAAGGTTGCTGAAGAGCGCCAGTAAGTGCACGCGAGAAACTACTTGATTGCAATCGCGTAGAGTGAGGGGATGTCTGAACTTCTTGCGTCAACGAGTAGTGAGCCAGATAAGCGCAAGCGGCGCGACCTTTCTCTTTTCGGTCTAACGGCGCTGGTGATCGTTATTTTAGATCAAATTGCCAAATTTTGGGCACAAGAATATTTGCTTCCGCGTCGGGCATCGGGTGAGGGTTCAATTGAGCTTCTAGGTGGTTTTCTCAAATTTACTTACGCCGAAAATACCGGTGCCGCTTTCTCGATAGGGACTGGAATCACGTGGGTGTTCACCTTGGTTGCAATAGTCGTTGTCGGTGTGATCTTCCGGTATGCACTCAAGCTCGGTAGCTTGCCGTGGGCGTTTGCGTTGGGTGGACTGCTGGGTGGCTCCCTCGGGAATTTGATTGACCGAATGTTTCGTGCGCCAGGTCCGTTCCGAGGCTTCGTCGTCGACTATATCCATTTGCCGTATTGGGCGATCTTCAATATCGCGGACATGGCGATTGTCACATCGGGAATTGGCATTGCGCTCTTATTGGTTCGAGGGGTGCCCATCGAGGGAAAACCGACGCGTTTTAATCCCCATAGTGGGTCGGATTCGTGATCCGCGAGTTCACTATTCCTGAAGGCCTCGCGGGCGAGCGGCTTGACGTAGCCTTAACCCGGCTTCTGGGACTGAGTCGCTCCGCATCCGTTGCCCTGATCGAGGCGGGTGCCATCTGTGTCTCCGACCGGCCATTAGTAAAAAGTGATCGGGTGCTTGAAGGCCAGCGGATCGATGTCGATTTGGATATCTCCCCGGCAAAAGAAACCCTTGAAATTATCGCCGAACCCGTCCCAGGGATGACAATTATTTATGATGATTCGGATCTCGTTGTCGTTGACAAACCGGCCGGGGTTGCGGCCCACCCGAGCCGCGGTTGGGAAGGTCCCACGGTCATTGGTGGG
>JBDNFV010000041.1:0-3828 GCA_041689635.1 Candidatus Nanopelagicales bacterium
ACTTTCGCCAGTTTGACTTCGGCGCCATCAAAGCTCGAAGTCGTAAGTTTGCGGGAGGGCATTCCGCGAGCTTTGAGTGGTAACACCCCGGTGCGGTACCCGAGTACCTCAACTTTTACTTGCACGGTTGGTTTCTTCGAAGCCGCGAGTTGCACGGTGCCTCCGACAACCGGAACAACCAGGATCGCGGTCCGAGTTTTAGCTTTTCGCACCTTCAGCGTTGCCGCGTTTACTTTTTCACCAATTTGACCGATCCGTAGTTTGCCTTTCTTGGTGGAATCACTGGTAGTGACGGTCACGAGGGCACTGGTCGCTTCAACGGGCAGTCCCGCGAGGGTCACCGTCCGGGTTTCACCGGGTTGGATTGCGCCTTGACTTACCGACTCATAACCCAATTCGGCGCCAATTCCAATGAAGTCGCCTTCTTCCGGTGGCCCGGCAGGAGCAGGCGCGACCGGAGCCACTGGCGCCACGGGAACAGGTGCAGGTGTCGGCCCGAACTCGGTCATCGGGGCGACCAGCGTGTCGCTGACCACCTCGGCTTTGTTTTCAACTTCTGAACCATTGGGGTAATAACCCAAGACATCTACGGTGACATCTGTCGCGCCGGCCGTCGTGGCAATCGCAATCGTTCCATTTGATGCAACGGGAATAATCGCATCCCCTGACGCATCAGAATTAATTGGCGCTTTGACAACAGGAACACTCGAACCGGCCCCCGGCGCCCACGCCCGTAAGGTTGTTGGGGCGTTTGTCCCCAACGCGGAGACCCGAATGAGGACCGCTGCAACGCCATCCGCTGGAACCCCACCTACGCCGGTGACCTTTGCAAATATTCTTTTACTATCCCCATTCCAACGGTCCTGTTGCAAGCGACAGCGTTCTTTAACACCAATGACCGACCGAGTGCCAACGACGCGCACTTGGTCAACGGCAACCACACCGCCCACGCGAGTAGCGGGTGCACCTCCAGCCGAAGACTTTTCACGCGCGCAGAAAGGTGCGGTAAATGGGGTGCCATCCCAGAATGAGGAGCGACCAGATGCGCCATCCCACGTCAGCGAAATGTGAATATGGTTGCGATGACAGGTGTTGTCTGACCCTTTGTCCGGCTTTGCGAAACAACCTTTGAGCTCGGTCCATCCTTTATTAATGTCGTAGCCGCGCCAGATCCGATCATTCCAACCGATATACATCACACCAAGTCGGATCGCGTTGCCGTACTCAATCCCAAATTGATCAGGACCGAGTAACCAGTTCAAAAATGTTTCGGCTTCAGCGCGGTCGCCAGCGTCACGGACGTTACCCATCCAGTCCAATGCGCGACCTTCTTTATGCTCGCTTTGCCCACCGACTCCACAGTCGCGTGGGATCCACACAGTTTCTTCTCCGCCGTAGGTCGCTTTAATCAGATCGGCGAAGCGCAGGGTCCCTGGTTTTGGTACCGGGTCGCATTGGGACTGCCCCTCGTATTCGGGACGTACGTCGTACTCGCTAGGCAGTGGTACTGGGGCGCCTGCAGGCATTGGCGCTGCCGGCAATCCGACGCCGGGCTCAGGTGCACCGGCAATGACACCGGTCCAATTCGTTGATTGCCAACCGCTTCCATCGGCCGTCGCCGGACTGGCTTGTAAAATGAGGGCGCTGGCGAATACCAGAATTCCACTGGCGCGCAGGAGTGCACGCAAAGAAGGCAGGGTCCAAGACCCTGTAGTGTGGGGAAGCACGTGCATACTCTGACACGAAAGTGACGCATGTGACTAATCCACACGAGTAAGAACACGCATGTAATTCATTTTTATGCCGAAAATTATCGATTCATAGAGGGAAATTAATGGAAATCGAACGCATTCTGGTCATTACCGCCCACCCCGACGACGTTGATTTCGGCGCGGGAGGCACCGTTCGCGGTTGGACCGATGCTGGCATAGTGGTCAGTTACTGCATTTGTACCAATGGCGATGCCGGCGGAGCAGATCGCGATGTCCCCAGAAGTGAGATTCCCGCGATTCGACAGGCTGAACAGAGGGCAGCCGGGGCCGCCCTCGGCGTCACCGATATTCACTTCCTCGGTTACCAAGACGGTGATCTTCAGGTGACCCAGGATCTGCGACGGGATATCAGCCGAGTGATTCGCCAGGTCAAACCCCAGCGTGTGCTCATGCAGTCACCTGAGCGCAACTGGGGCCGCATTTATGCCTCACACCCCGATCACCTGGCTGCGGGTGAAGCGGCCATTTTTGCGGTCTACCCCGATGCCCGCAATCCCTTCGCGCACCCAACTCTGCTGGATGAGGAAGGCTTAGACGCCTGGAGTGTGAGTGAAGTATGGGTGATGGGCGCGCCTGAAGTGAATCATTACCAGGATGTGACCGATGCGCTACCGCATAAACTCGCAGCCTTGCAAGCCCACGAATCTCAAACAGCACACATGGAAGACCTTGAAGAGCGGATCCGCGGCTGGATGTCGGCTACTGCCATTGACGCCGGATTCGGTTCCGAAGCGCTCGCGGAAAGTTTCCGGGTCGTCAATACGGCGTAAGCCCGCCCCGCAACTCCTTTTTACCAGACTGCCTTTTGTCAGACTTTCCCAGTTTCTGGGAAAGTCTGACAAAAGGCGGGGGGTTCGCCCGCGAAATGTCCATTTGATCCAGGGTGCAGGGTTGAACGTCGCAAGAACCTTTGACGCCGCAGAGAATTTGAGTGGTCCAGCATTGTCGCCAGATTATGGCGGGGCATCGAATCCCCAGAAAATTACCGGAAAAAACCACTCGATCGTGCCCCCGCTCTCGACTTTTTTGGGAAACGGGATGAGATCGTCAAAAAAGTCGCCTAAAGGCGCTTTTTTGTCGGACTTTCCCAGTTTCTGGGAAAGTCGGCGGGGGGGGGTGAGGGGTGGGTTGGGGGTGGGGATTATTCCCACTCGATCGTGCCCGGGGGTTTGCTGGTGACGTCAAGGGTGACCCGGTTGATCTCGGCGACTTCGTTGGTGATTCGGTTGGAGATTTTTGCAATCAGGTCATAGGGCAATCGGGACCAGTCCGCGGTCATGGCGTCTTCACTGGACACCGGCCGCAGCACGACCGGGTGACCGTAGGTACGGCCATCACCTTGGACACCAACACTTCGGACATCGGCCAACAGCACAACAGGGAATTGCCAGACGTCACGATCCAGACCTGCAGCGGTGAGCTCCTCGCGGGCAATGAGGTCAGCACGGCGCAAGATCTCCAGTCTCTCTTCATTGACGGCGCCAATAATTCGGATCGCTAACCCCGGGCCGGGGAACGGGTGTCGCCACACAATTTCTGGCGGTAGCCCCAGGTCTAAGCCGACCTGTCGGACTTCGTCTTTGAATAATGTGCGCAGTGGTTCAACCAGGGTGAACTCGAGGTCTTCCGGCAACCCGCCGACATTGTGGTGGCTTTTAATGTTAGCGGTTCCCGAGCCACCGCCCGATTCAACGACGTCTGGGTAGAGCGTCCCCTGCACTAAGAATTCAACTTTGTTACCTGAGCTACCGGCTTGCTCAACCACTTGTGCTGCCGCATCTTCAAAAACCCGAATGAACTCGCGGCCAATAATTTTTCGTTTGGTTTCCGGATCGGTGACGTCTGCGAGCGCGTTCAGGAAGCGCTTTTTGGCGTCGACAACAACCAACTTGATTCCCGTTGCAGCCACATAGTCGCGCTCCACCTGCTCTGCTTCACCTGCGCGCAGCAGTCCGTGGTCCACAAAAACACAGGTGAGTTGATCCCCCACCGCTTTGTGGACCATCGCGGCAGCAACCGCGGAGTCGACTCCACCAGAAAGCCCACAAATTACTTC
>JBDNFV010000042.1:0-3373 GCA_041689635.1 Candidatus Nanopelagicales bacterium
CTGTTTGAATCCCTCGCCGCACTAAATCTTCGTGTCTATGCACAAAATACTGGCGCGCGAGTGAGCCACCTGAGAACCAAATCGGGTGAGCGTGAAGTTGACTTTATCGTTGAGGGATCCGGTGGAAAGATCGTTGCAATCGAAGCGAAGTTGTCGGCAACGGTGACGGACGCTGATGTTCGGCACTTGAACTGGCTTGGCGACCAAGTCGGAAACAAGCTGAGAGACAAGGTAATCCTGACAACCGGGACAGATGCCTACCGCCGTAAAGACGGCGTCGCCGTCGTGCCACTCTCACTGTTGGGTCCCTAGGCATAGGCTGATCAAGTGCGCAAAATAATCCGGTGTTTGAGCCTTCGGCCCACGAAGTGAGCCTTGAAGTTCGCCGAATTAGCAGTGAGCAGCATTCTGACTATTTAGATGGTGTGATCGCTTCACGCTCCGCCCCGGTTTCGTTTCTGCAATTACCTGCGTGGGGCAGCGTCAAGGTTGGTTGGCGCCCAGAGTCGGTCGGTTGGTTCTGCGACTCCACCCTTGTGGGTGTCGCACTGGTTTTGTATCGACCGATTCCTAAACTCCCTGCGCGTTCCTTGGCCTACATTCCTGAAGGCCCGGTAATTGATTGGGACAGTGACGACCTTTCCTCGTGGCTATCACCGTTAATTACTCACGTTAAAGGTCGCGGAGCATTTCAATTAAAGATGGGACCGGCGGTTGCGATCAAGCAATGGGATGCGCAAACGATTAAGGCTTCAATCGGTGAAGTGTCACTACTGGGTGAGGTGGTCGCGGATCGCGAGTTTGCTGTTGGTGATCAAGTAGTCGCCTCAATGCGCTCACTCGGTTTCGTTCAAGAAGTTAATATTGGTGCTGGTTTCGGTGACGTGCAGCCGCGTTATGTTTTTCAAGTTCCACTCGCCGGTCAAACCGAAGCTGATGTGTTCGCTGGGTTCAATCAGCTGTGGCGCCGCAACGTTCGCAAGGCGGAGAAGTCCGGTGTTGAGATTTCAATTGGTACACGCGCCGAGCTGGCTGCCTTTCACGAGGTCTACGTTGAGACGGCTGCCCGTGATGGTTTCACACCGCGTGGGTTGGTCTACTTCGAGCGGATGTGGGATGCGTTAGGTGATCACTTCAGTTTGCATATCGCGCGTTTTTCCGGGCATGTTGCAGCTGCAACAATCATGATCACCGTTGGTGGGCACGCGTGGTATTCCTACGGCGCTTCAACAACAGCCGATCGTGATGTTCGTCCGTCGAATGCATTGCAGTGGTCCATGATTCAAAGTGCAATCGAATCCGGTTGCCGCGTGTACGACCTGCGCGGGATCTCCAACACGCTCGATAGTTCTGATCACCTCTTTGGGTTGGTTTCCTTCAAGTTGGGTTCGGGCGGGTTCGCCCAGGAATACGTCGGCGAGTGGGATTACGTGATTCGCAAATCGTGGGCTCGCGCTTTTTCGATCTACCAGCGGCGAGGCTAGTCAGCGGATTCCTTCGATCCTGACATGATGAATGGGTGACTTTTACCCTGCACATAAATGACGACAAGTGGCGGACCCATTTGCGCTCCGTTGTCAATGCGGTCACGAGCGCGAGCGGCAGTTCACTCGTTCCCGTGATCAAAGGAAACGGTTACGGCCTGGGTCAAGAATTACTCGGAGCAACCGCGATGGACCTCGGCGCCGACACGATCGCTGTTGGAACCGTGTTTGAAATTGAATCCGTTGTCGGTGTCACCCAAGGTGACATTGTTGTTTTACAACCATGTGACCCACGAGATGCCAGTGCTGCTGTGAAGTGGTGGGAGATCGGCGATAAGTTTTACGCCGGGCGAATCATTCGCACCGTTTCAAGTCTTGAAGCGCTGATGCAATTGGTTGACGGACCCGGCAGTGTCCGCATAATTCTCGAAGCTCGTAGTTCCATGGTTCGATTCGGTTTCACCGAGCCCGAACTCATTGGCGCTTTAGCCAACCCAAAGATTCGCGAGGCACTTGCCATGGGTCGAATCTTCATTGAAGGTTTGTCCATTCATCTACCCATTGAACGCTCCTCACCCGATTCACACGCGGTCGAAGTGATGCGCTGGGCGGGATTGTGGGAGAGGGAAACGGCCGTCTGGGAGGGCCACTCACCCCCAGCACCGGTGATCTGGGTTTCCCATTGCAGCGACGCCGAACTTGCAACAATCCGTGCGAGCGTGAGTGAACTGATCGTGCGCGTGCGTGTTGGTACTCGGCTCTGGTTGGGGGACCGGTCGGCGCTGACCGCCTCAGGGACCGTGTTGGCAGTACACCCGGTTGCTGAGGGTGTGAAAGTCGGTTACCGCCAACGTAGCGCTGGCAAGAATGCAACTCTGATTGTTGTTAGCGGTGGCACCGCCCACGGAATTGGTTTGAGTGCCCCCTCACCTACTACTTCGCTGCGCCAGCGGGTTACTTCCTTTGGGATTGGCGCCCTCGACGCGGCCGGTCGAGCAATGTCACCGTTTAGCCTTGGTGGCAAACAACGCTGGTTTGCCGAACCCCCGCACCAGCATGTTTCCATGCTGTGGTTGAACAACGAATCGGTGCTGCCTCGGATCGGTGATCAGCTCACTGCTGATGTTCGATTCACCACTACCCGGTTTGATTCCATTTCAATTTCGTAATCTCCGCCGCTGTTCGAATTAGTTCAAGAATCGAATCAACGGGAAATTCCATCAAAGCGTCGAGTTCCAACTCAAGTTCTTCTCGCTCTTTTTATGAATCGATTTGAATTCGAACGGTCATATTTGCAGTAACTATGTGGTTAAGCGCTCAGCAATGTGACCTTGGGCGTACCTAGTGCACGCTCCTGATTTAGATCCCAAGCACTCTGTAGCGCAAGCCATGCCCTAGCTGTGCTTACCCCTGCAGCTTCCAATCGAATTGCCAGATTGGGTGAGATCCGTGAATGTTCATGCATGACTCGACTCAAGGTCACTCTGGATACCCCAAGCCGCTGGGCTGCCTCATTCACGCTAATTCCAAGCTCTGCCAAAACATCCTCTCGTAGAATCGAACCAGGATGCACTGAATTTTTCATTTCCGTTTTTTCCTTTTCTTTAGTGGTAGTCCAAATAATCAACGAGCTCAACATCGCCGTCAACAAACCGGTAAATTACGCGCCAATTCCCACTTATCGAAATTGACCAGTGATTCCTGAGCGGTCCTGGGAGTGCATGCGTTCGAAATCCGGGAATTTCCAATTCCCTAGGCTCTCGAGCGACGTCCAATATGGACAAGACCCGCAGAAGCTTGGGTGCGTGCATCGGATTTACTCCACGTGCCGACCCAGTCCTGAATAAATTCTCGAACCCTTTGTTTCGAAAGCTCAGGATCACTAACAA
>JBDNFV010000043.1:0-1211 GCA_041689635.1 Candidatus Nanopelagicales bacterium
CCACTGTGTAATATCGGTCGAAAGAAATACCAAGAGGTTAATCACTTTCAGGCGCTCGTCAACTCGGTAATCGCGCAGCAGATATCGGTTAAGGCGGCGGATTCCATCACGGCCCGAGTATCACTCGCACTGAACGGAAACATTTCACCAGCGACGATGGGTGATGTGGCTGACCTAGATTTGCGAGCCGCAGGACTCTCGGGTGCCAAGACCAGAACGATCAAGGAGATGGCCCAGGCGTGGCATGTTAATGAATATGACTTTTCTGACCCACGACTAACTGATCATGAGATTGTTGGTGAACTCACAAAACTTTGGGGAATTGGTCGATGGACGGTGGAGATGTTTCTCATGTTCACTCTGCATCGTTTAGACGTTTGGCCAACCGGTGATTTGGCAATGCGACGCGGGTGGGAGCAAATTCATGAATTACCGGAATATATAGCTCCCAAGGTTCTAGATGATGAAGGTGAGATATTTCGTCCTTATCGAAGTGTCGCGGCTTGGTATTGCTGGCGCTTGATTGACGGTGACAGCACAACCTGGTAGCACCTGAAAACCTAACTCCCCCAGCGCATCCGCTCAGATATCAACAGCTCAGAAAGTACTTGTAACTGCTCACGAACTCGGACCGGCGCCGTCCCACCAAATGCATCCCTTGAACGCAATGATCCTTCAACGTTAAGCACGGTTCGTACCTGTGAATTCAGCAATGGACTGATGCTCACAAGCTCGTCATCTGTTAAATCCCACAGTTCACAGTTCCGTTCTTCGGCAACCTGGACGCAGCCTCCTGCAATCTCATGTGCCCGCCGAAATGGCACTCCCTCCCGGACCAACCACTCGGCAATATCCGTTGCGAGCGCAAATCCAGCCGGTGCACTGGCCGCCATCAACTCTCGATCAAATTGGAGAGTCTTGATCATCCCGGTCATTGCGGGGAGAAGTAAGAGGAGTTGATCGACCGTGTCAAACGCTGGTTCTTTGTCTTCCTGTAAATCACGGTTGTAACCGAATGGAAGCCCCTTGAGAGTCGCGAGCAGCCCGGTTAAATTTCCGATGAAACGTCCCGATTTACCACGGGCAAGTTCAGCTATATCTGGATTCTTTTTCTGCGGCATAATTGATGAACCAGTGGACCAAGCGTCATCTAATTTAGCCCAACCAAATTCACGTGAGGCCATGAGAATCACCTCTTCACCGATTCGTGA
>JBDNFV010000044.1:0-6419 GCA_041689635.1 Candidatus Nanopelagicales bacterium
CCATGAGGTCTTTGAACTTCTTGATCCCCGCTTTGGCATCCCCGGTGCCAACAGCAGCCTGAGCTCGCGTGATCAGATCACGTTTTGCGCTCAGGGCGTCTTTGCGGACCGCATCCAGCTCATGGAAATGGGTTCGACGCCTTTTATCAAATGCTGTGCGAGCATTACTCAATCGTTTCCACAATTCCTGCTCAGCGTTACGGTCCACCCGTGGAAGGGTTTTCCATTCTTCAACCATTGCCGTATACCGCTCCGTGGTTGACTTCCAGGAACCCGAATCAGACATTTTCTCTGCTTCCTCGACGAGTACCAGCCGAGCCGCACGCGCGCTCTCTTTCAGCGCCGCCTTGCGGGCCCGCTCGGTGACCCGTTTCTCCTCAATTAATATTTCCAACGCCGTGCACCGGGTCTCCAGTGAGGCGATGTCTCCGACAAATGACCGCCCGGCCAGCGCGTCGCGCACTTTTTTGATCACCTGAGCAGCGGCATCCGCCGAGGTTTTACCTTCGGTGATTCGAGTGTGAACCACATCAATTTCGACGACGAGGTCATCGTATTTCCGAGCGTAAAACGTTAATCCCTCGTGGGGCGTCCCCGCTGCATATTGACCGACTTCAACCTCTCCCTCGGGAGCCTTAAGGAAAACCGTGCCGTCTTCGGTGACGCGCCCCCACTCGGATGCCTGTGACATTGCCGGGCGAATCGGAGGCTTCATCGAGGCTGGTGTTGGAAAAGCAGGCTTGAGAATTGCCGGGGTTGGGATTTCAGTCATGACGGGCCTTTCGTGGGAACCGGGTCGGTCGGCTACAAGGGTTGCAGCACTGTAAAAGGTGTGAATCGGTGCAAGGGCTACTTTCCTACATTTTGCGGGATTTGCCTCGGGTTAAGCCCTAATGTTAGGAAACCGTTGCAGAATTGATAAATACCGGTTGGGTCGGTGTTCCGTCAGTGAGTCCACCCTGAACCCCAGCCGAGGCAACTTCTTGGACAATATCGAGCCCGGACACTACATTTCCCCAAATTGAGTAACCTGCCGGCAATGTTGTATCGGCATAGACGATAAAGAACTGGGAGCCGCTGGTTCCGGGACCGGCGTTTGCCATGGCAATGGTGCCTGCGGGATAGTTCCCCGCCCCATCTGCCGGGACGTTTTCATCTGGCACCGAATAGCCGGGACCGCCGGACCCGTTCCCGGCGGGGTCGCCGCATTGCAGGACGAAAATACCCTCGGTGGTGAGTCGATGGCACAGGGTGTTGTCGTAGAAACCGCTACTCGCTAGGAATGCTTCAGATGCGACGGTCTGCTGAGCATTTGCGTCCAAGGCAATCACAATCTGCCCGCAATTTGTATCAAGGGTCAACGTCGACGGTGTCGTGGTCGCTGGTTGCGGTCCATCGGGATAGGAAATGTCATCGGCGCGTGGCGTCCCGGCAGGTGCGCAATCCAAGGCGAGCGCTTCATTGGTTGGCTCGGTAGCCGCTGGATCGACAGGTTCTTCAGTCGCCAAAGTTGCAGGAGCCTGCGTATCCGAGGCGACTAATGGGGCGTCTTCGCTGGTCGCCGAGTAAACGGTGAAGCCGACACCGGCAACAACCAAAGCAGCAACGACAGAGACAGCCGTTATGCGCTGATTGCGCTTGGCCCTTAAGGTCCGCTCCGAACGTTTCGCTTGCTGGCGCTCGTATTTGGCTCGGGCAAATTCGCGTTCACGCTTTTGAGTCGACATGTTGTGGCTCTCCATGGGTTCGATCACTGAGGGGAGCTAAGACTACTCATGGCTAGGCTGGGAGCCTTATGTTGATCAAGGGTTTCCCCGCTGGCTCGTGGGCCACGAATGCTTATGTTGTTGCGGCCGGTCCGGGTGAGCCGGCGATCATTATTGACCCAGGCCAAGATTCCATCGAGGGAATCACCGAAATCGTTCGAGAAAACCGGCTCAAGCCGGCAGCGGTGATCCTGACCCACGGGCACATTGACCATATCTGGAGCGTGGCACCCGTGAGCGCCGAGTTCTCCATTCCGGCGCTGATCCACGTCGACGACCGTTACCGGCTTGCCGACCCAGCAGGGAGTAGTTTTGCGGCTGCCCGTGAACAATTATTAGCGATGACCAAGGGTGAATTGGAACTCACCGAACCCAGCGACATCCAAATAATCGAGCAGAACGCATCACTGCATATTGCCGGGATCGATTGGGAGTTCATCCATGCTCCTGGGCACACGGAGGGTTCCATGGTGATCCGAAGTGATCACAACGATGAACCGATCGTGTTCACCGGAGATGTTCTTTTCGCCGGGTCGATCGGACGCACCGATTTGCCCGGGGGAAGTTTAGCTTTGATGCAGTTATCGCTGGAAAACGTGATTCTGCCAATGTCTGATCACACGGTGGTGTACCCCGGACATGGATCCGATACGACCATCGGTGCCGAGCGGGCCTCCAACCCATTCCTGTCTACGGGAAAGGGGCTGTAGTCCATGGGAGCCATCAACGCACCGAAGGGGGTACCCGACTATGTCCCGCCGCGCAGTCGAGATTTCCTCCATGTCCAAGAACAACTCTGTGCATCAGCTCGCCTCAGTGGATACGAGTACATCGAGTTACCTGTTTTTGAAGCGACCGAACTTTTTGAACGGGGTGTCGGCACCAGCACCGACGTTGTGCAGAAAGAGATGTACACCTTCACCGATCGTGGTGATCGCTCGCTCACACTTCGACCAGAAGGTACCGCGGGAGTCGTGAGGGCGGTTATTGAGAACCGATTGGATAAGGGGTCGTTACCGGTCAAGCTCTGGTATCGCGGACCGTTTTTTCGGGCGGAACGTCCCCAACATGGTCGCTACCGTCAACTACAGCAGGTCGGTGTTGAAGCGATTGGGTCGGTTGATCCCATCATTGACGCTGAAGTCATTGCAATCGCTGACCAGTCCTACCGCTCGCTCGGATTGAGAAACTTTCGTCTCGACCTGACATCACTGGGTTGTGCGCAATGCCGACCCGGCTACCGATTGAGACTCCAGGAATTTTTAGCAACATGTGATCTTGATCAGGAAACACGGGAAAGAACCGAACTGAATCCACTACGCATACTCGACGACAAACGCGAGCAGGTAGCCCTCCAATTAGTCGATGCCCCACTCATGATCGACTCGCTATGTCAGCCGTGTCAACAGCATTACGACCAGGTGCGCGAACTACTCCGTATCTTTGGTGTCCACTGGATTGAAGCACCACGCATGGTTCGAGGACTTGATTACTACACGCGGACAACGTTTGAATTTGTTCATCCGGGCCTTGGGGCCCAGTCAGGCATCGGCGGTGGCGGCCGCTATGACGGTCTGATGGCAGAACTCGGCGGCAGCGAACTTTCCGGGATCGGCTTTGGACTCGGTGTGGATCGGACGCTTTTGGCGTGTGAAGCCGAAGGTTTAACACCAATGAGTGGCAGAGTCATTGACGTTTTTGTTGTTCCGGTCGGGGTGGAGAGCCGCGAGCCAGGCATTTCCTTACTTGTTCACCTCCGGGCGGCTGGAATTGCCTCGGACATCTGTGTCGACAATCGAAGTATGAAAAGCGCAATGAAAGCGGCGAACAATACGAGCGCGCCGTTAGTCCTGATCCTTGGGTCCGACGAACTCGATGCCCAAAGCGTTGTCATGAAAAACATGATGAGTGGTGAACAGCACTCCCTGCCCAATGAACTCGGAACGTTGATTCCTGCGATTCTGCGCGATTTGGAATCGATGCGCGTCGACCCGACACAACACGACACTATGAAGAAGGAGCAATCGTGATTCGCACGGCTCAAGCAGGTGCGCTCACTCGCGCAGACGTAGGACGCGAAGTGACCTTGGCGGGCTGGATTGCCAGTCGTCGAGACCACGGTGGGGTGGCCTTCCTAGATCTTCGCGACTCAACCGGCGTGACCCAAGTCGTTGTTCGTGACACGTCCATGGCCCGCGACCTACGTGACGAATACTGCATCGCCGTCACCGGAATTGTTGAAAAGCGACCCGAAGGTAACGCCAATCCCGACTTATCTACCGGTGAGATAGAACTGATCACCATCACACTTGATGTCCTGTCAAAGTCTGCGCCGCTTCCATTTCCCATTGATGACCGGACAACGGTCAACGACGAGGTAAGACTGCGTCACCGGTACTTGGATCTGCGCCGGAAAAGTGCGGGAGATATTTTGCGGATGCGCTCACGAGTGAGCCATATCGCACGAAGTGTCCTGATCGAAGACGACTTCATTGAAATTGAAACTCCAACGCTTACTCGTTCAACACCCGAAGGCGCCCGCGACTTTTTGGTACCGGTCCGACTGCAGCCCGGCAATTGGTATGCCTTGCCCCAATCACCACAACTTTTCAAGCAGCTGCTGATGGTCGCGGGTATGGAAAAATATTTCCAGATAGCCCGCTGCTACCGCGATGAAGATTTCCGGGCGGACCGTCAACCAGAGTTCACCCAGCTTGATATCGAGATGAGCTTTGTTGATCAAGATGATGTTATGGCTGTCGGTGAACAGGTAATTCGCTCAGTGTGGCAAGAAATTGTGAAATATAGGATCGCTGATATCCCACGGATGACCTACCACGAGGCAATGCGCCGGTTCGGCAGTGACAAACCAGATCTCCGATATGGTCTCGAATTGGTCGATCTCACTGAGTTTTTCGCCGATACGCCATTCCGGGTGTTCCAAGCGGACCACGTTGGTGCAGTGGTTATGCCCGGTGGTGCCAACCAACCTCGTCGTGCATTTGACGCGTGGCAAGAATGGGCGAAGCAACGGGGCGCAAAAGGCTTGGCGTACGTCACCATCACAGAGGAGGGTCTGGGTGGACCGGTAGCGAAGAATCTGAGCGATCGGGAGCGCGATGGCCTCGTTGAAGCAAGCGGTGCGGAGGTCGGAGATTGCATTTTCTTCGCAGCCGGACGGGCATCTGAGGCGCGTGCACTTCTTGGAGCGGTGCGCAATGAAGTTGCCGAACGACTTGAGCTCATCGATAAAAGTGCGTGGAGTTTCGTGTGGATCGTTGATGCGCCAATGTTTGAGCAGGTCCAGGATGACTCCGGTAATTGGGTGTGGACTGCGGTACATCATCCTTTCACTTCACCAAATGGGGAGTGGCTTGATAAATTTACTGACGCGCCGGGAGAGGCACTTGCTTGGGCCTACGACCTGGTGTGTAACGGCAATGAAATAGGTGGCGGTTCAATTCGAATCCACCAGAGCGATATTCAAAATCAAGTATTTCGAATTTTAGGAATCGATGAACACGAGGCCAATGACAAATTTGGTTTTTTGCTCGAAGCTTTTGCCTACGGACCTCCACCACACGGCGGGATTGCATTCGGCTGGGACCGAATCTGCATGCTGCTTGCTGGCGCCAATTCATTGCGTGATGTGATTGCGTTCCCAAAAACGGGCGGTGGTCAAGATCCTTTGACCGGGGCACCTACCCAGATCACGGCTGTCCAGCGCCGAGAAGCGGGCATTGACGCCAAGCCAAAAGCAAGCGGGTCCGAAAAAGTCACTGCAGCGCCGGCTTAGTCACATCGTGCTACGCCATATGGTTACGTGGTGAGTTTGTTTGAGCACAGCGCGATCGGTCCGTTGGCTGTTCGGATGCGACCGCGGTCCTTCGAGGACTTACTGGGCCAAGATCGTGCACTCACACTGGGAAGTCCCCTACAACGTCTACTTACGGGTGCTGGTTCGGTCTCCGTTATCTTGTGGGGACCACCTGGAACAGGTAAGACCACGATTGCCACCTTGATTTCTGCACACGGTGGACGCAAGTTTCGAGAACTTTCTGCGGTAAGTGCAGGAGTTCGTGATGTACGCGAAGTTATTGATAAAGCTCGTGAGGATTCAAGCCTCTACGGAACCGAAACGGTGCTTTTCATTGATGAAGTACATCGATTCAATAAGGCGCAGCAGGATGCCTTACTCCCAGCGGTTGAAAACGGATGGGTAACCCTGGTGGCAGCCACGACGGAGAATCCAAGTTTCTCGGTGATCTCCCCCCTTCTTTCGCGCAGCGTGGTCGTGAAGTTGGAGCTACTTGACCAGGTCGCACTCCGCACCGTGCTCATTCGGGCGATGGAGAGTGATCGCGGACTAGGTGGCGGTGTCACCGCGAGTACGCAAGCAATGCAAGCGCTCATTGATGCAAGCAGTGGTGATGCCCGCAGGGCTCTGACATCACTCGAATCGGCGGCGAATGCTGCTGTGGCTAGTTCTCGTCACGTCATCACCCTAGAAGACGTTGAGAATGCCATAAATATTGTGGCAATAAATTATGACAAAGATGGTGACACCCACTATGACGTGGTCAGCGCTTTTATCAAAAGCATCCGAGGGAGCGACCCCGATGCTGCACTGCACTACCTCGCCCGAATGTTGCA
>JBDNFV010000045.1:0-2453 GCA_041689635.1 Candidatus Nanopelagicales bacterium
ACCCTCAACAATCATTGTGGCATGTCCAGAGGGTGGAGATGACAATCCGAGAGGGAGCTCTGCAGACACCTACCTCAGCGGTATCACGTGGAAGAAGTGGAATAAAAAGACCGCTATTGGCTCAGGAACTCTTAATATCCCGGTCAGCCAGTGCATCTACACTTCACCGGCTGACGGTTCACCGAGTGACGTGCAGACCATGTGCGATACCTCCGGGGAAGTCGGGAACACCATCGTCGTGAAAACTTACGACGCCAACATTGTGTTGACTAAACCCAAAAATTTCAAGAATAGCAAGAAGACGTTCACGAAAGTTAGTCTGAGGTTTCCCAATGGCGGGCCTGGTGGAAAAACTTCTGCGAATTACCTTCCACCACGGAACGCAAGCGAGTAGTCAAGGAATTACCTCAGATTACACCCCCAGTAATCGTGGGAGATTCACAATGGGAAGAAACGAATCGTGGTTTTCCCCGAGCTGACTATGAGTGCGCTGGCCCTGTGCCATGCGACCAGTATCAGTCGCCGCTACCCACACCTTTATGAACAGTGAAGAGATTCGTTGGGTCGTACTTAGTCTTCACTCGAAGCAGGCGTGGGTAGTTACTCCCCCAAAACTGTTGCTTCCAATCCTTTTCGAAGTAACTTCCCTCATTGGAATAGGAACCACCTATTTCGGTGACTCCTCGCAAACTCGCCGAAGCCGCCATTACCCCGTCATGTTGGGACTGTGACTGCGCCCGTGAAGGCTCGTGTCCCTTGAGTCCGGGGTATTTACCCTGCACCCAAGCACCGATTGTGATGAACGCAACGTTGTCAAACACAGCGGGGTTAATTGACGTTGTTTTATCGCGTTTACGCGCTTCAGGGTGCTCGCCGTGCAACGCTTTATTGGTTTGCCAGAGAACCAGGCTCGTACGCGACGCATCAAAAAGTGCCTGCGCGAGCACAACGGCATTGGCGCCTTGGGTCATTGCGAACGGCACACCGCGTCCGTCATAGCCACCCCAATACGCGGCAACTTCTGAAGCGTTGCCCTTCCACCAGAAGTAGCCTGAGGGTGCCTTGGCGCGATCGTCGAAAATTGCTTCGCGCTCGGTGGGGCGCCAACGCTCGGAGAACGGTTCCGAGGTGAAGGTGACATTGACAGCAAAATCATTGGGACGAGCTTTTAACTCGGAGAGGAACGGCGCCCACGTTGCTTCGGCTTGTTCGGTGGTGATGTCAAGAAATGTGGTGCCGACCTGCATCACGTTCATGCCCGAGTACGACGTTGCCATTCCATAATCTGGATTCAGGATCACGCCTTCTCCGTACACCGGTGTACTCAAAGTAGATGCCACAAAGGACACGTACCGCTCCAGCAGTTCTTTATAGGCCGCGTCAGATTTGGCAACGATCGGCCCGGAAATCCAGCCTGAGATTTTCGGTTCAGGGTGAGCCAGCACGGTCATGTGAGTCACGACACCGAATGTGCCGCCACCACCGCCGCGAAGGGCCCAGAAAAGATCGGTATTGTGAAATTTATTGGCGATCACAATGGAGCCGTCGGCGAGGACAACTTCCAATTCCAGAACACCGGCCGCGCCGCTACCGTACCTTTTACTGAACGAACCAAACCCTCCGCCCAAAGCAAATCCGCCGCACGCACCCACGCTGGTGCAACCCCCACCTTGGATATAAAGCCCGGCTGCCGATGCTGCTTTGTACGCCTCAAGCCAACGGTTGCCCGCCGAGGTGGTGACAGCGGTTACGCCCTCGGTCCCCTTTGGCGCACCTTTCGCCAGGAACCTCTGGTGCACGGTGATGTCGCGAAGATGGTGGGTCCAAATCAGAAGTGAATCGCGCGGCCCAGTGGACCGGCCGTAGTAGTCGTGTCCCGTTCCTTTAACAACCAAGCGAACTTTGTTCTCGCGCGCGAAGTTCACACCCGCGACGATGTCTGATTCCTCGCGCACCACGATTGCGTAACCACTTGGCGTTGACTTCCACGCCTTGAACATGCCGGTGGACTGCGTCGCTCCCGGTAACTCCTGGAGGTACCACGGGTTGAAGAACCGCTTCGGAATCGGCCCTAGACCCAAACCTGCCCAAGGTTGCTTGGGCTTGATCAACCGGTTACCGACCTGCGACGCCAAAGAAGACCACTTGGTGGCACTTGGCCAAGAAGCGGGCATTGTCGGCGTCAGACCGGCGGATTGGGCTGCTGTACGAGCCGCCGCACTGCCAGGGATGAACAGAGCAGCAATTGCTCCCGCTGTGAGACCAATGAATCCACGGCGGCCGACCTCTGGTATCTGCGTCATTAACGTTTAATATCAGACTGGCTCCCCGTTTACTACCTATTTATTCACATTGGGGGGTTAGCCCCATCACTGCAATCGTGGCCAGGGTCGCACGTGATGAGGGGGAAGTCATTCGAGCATCAATTCCTTAGGGACCCAGCAGCCCGAGCG
>JBDNFV010000046.1:0-3134 GCA_041689635.1 Candidatus Nanopelagicales bacterium
TCAGGCTACCCCGAAACAGCGGTCACTGGCCTGCGCTGGCATCAACTCCGGTAGCCTTTCGCGGTGCCCGCAATAGTTCTCCTTGGCTCCCAATGGGGCGATGAAGGCAAAGGTAAAGCAACGGATCTTCTCGGAGATCGTGTTGATTACGTCGTCCGCTATCAAGGCGGCAACAACGCCGGTCACACGGTGGTCATCGGGGATCAGAAATTTGCACTGCATTTACTGCCCAGTGGCATCCTGACCCCCGCGGTCATACCCGTGATCGCCAATGGAGTCGTCATTGACCCGGCAGTTCTGTTGGACGAGATCGCGGGCCTCAATGATCGCGGAATCGACACCTCAAAATTGCTGATCAGCGCCAATGCACATTTGATAACCAGTTACCACGTGACGTTGGACAAGGTGACCGAGCGATTCCTGGGTAAGGCCCAGATCGGAACAACCGGGCGCGGAATTGGTCCGACCTACAGTGACAAGATCGGACGAGTCGGTATTCGCGTTCAGGATTTATTCGATGAATCAATTTTGCGGCAAAAAGTGGAGAGCGCGCTCACCAGCAAGAATCAGGTCTTGGTCAAAGTGTTTAATCGACGGGAAATTGATATTGATTCCGTGGTTGCTGATCTACTGCAGTTCGCCGAAATTCTTCGACCGATGGTTCGCGACACCTCGCTTATTCTCAATAGGGCACTCGATGAAGGCAAAGTGGTCCTTCTTGAAGGTGGACAGGGAACCCTGCTTGACGTCGACCACGGTACGTATCCTTTCGTGACGTCGAGCAACCCAACCGCTGGTGGGGCGTGCACGGGAAGTGGAATTGGACCAACCCGTATTGACCGCGTTGTGGGAATTCTCAAGGCGTACACGACCCGTGTTGGTTCGGGACCTTTCCCCACCGAACTTTTCGACGAGGACGGCGAGAAGTTGCGAATAATTGGTGGAGAGCGCGGTGTGACAACGGGGCGTGCACGTCGTTGCGGTTGGTTTGACGTGCCTATAGCGCGCTACGCGACACGCATTAATGGACTGACCGACACTTTCCTGACCAAACTCGACGTCCTCACCGGCTGGGATCAGATCCCCGTGTGTGTCGCGTACGACATTGATGGCGAGCGAAGCGAAGAAGTTCCCATGACCCAAACCGAATTTCATCACGCCAAGCCGGTGTACGAAATGCTGCCCGGTTGGAGTGAAGATATTTCCGGCGCGAAGACAATTGGTGACCTACCCAAAAATGCACGCGACTATGTCGAGTTCCTTGAACAAAAATCGGGAACGCGAATCAGCGCAATTGGGGTTGGCCCGGATCGCAATGCAACGATTGCGATTAATGACCTCATTGGATCATGAACAACAAACTCACTGCGGAGTACGAACCGCAATTTGAGTTGGACACGCACGGAAATCGGATTGGGTTTCCGGTACCAATTGAACCCGTTCCTGTAGTGCCGCGAGGGGAACTGCGTGGCACCTACACACTGCTCGAGCCACTTGATGCGGATGCGCACTCAGCCGACCTGTTCGAGGCATTCGTTGACGCCGATCAGCTGTGGACCTATCTGCCGCACGGCCCTTTCGCGGCAGAGAGTGATTACCGGGCGTGGGTTGAACTAAAGCAGGGCGAAAACGATCCTTACTTCTACGCAATCCTTGACCAGCAAACCGGCAAAGCAATTGGTGTAGCAAGTTACCTGCGGATCGATCCGGGTGCTCGCACTATTGAAGTGGGTTGGATCACCTACTCCCCGCTTTTGCAAAGGTCACGAATTGCTACAGAAGCGATGTTCTTATTGATGCGAAATGCGTTTGATCTCGGTTACCGCAGATACGAGTGGAAATGCAATGTGCTCAATGACAGCTCAATGCGCGCAGCCGGGCGTTTAGGCATGACCTACGAGGGAACCTTTAGGCAAGCAACCGTGGTGAAAGGTCGCAATCGCGACACAGCGTGGTTCGCCATCGTGGACTCACAGTGGCCCGCGATGGAACAGGCTTTCCAGCGGTGGCTGGAGCCGGAAAATTTTGATGACCAAGGGAAACAGTTAGTGTCTTTGGCAACTCTTAGACAGTGACCGATCAATCAGATCCTGTAGACGAGCGCGAGGTAGACGTGGCGCTGATGAGGGAGCTGCTGAAACTGATTTCTGCACAGCGCGTTGAGCGCATGATCAATATTGTGAAAACAATGCAAGATATCCGGGTGCATGCCAAGGCGGTCCCCAATCTTGTCATTGATTTTGGAATGATCGATGTATCGTCCACGCCAATGGGCCCCAAGCCTGACTACGATTCTTGGGAAATTGAAGCAAGCGACGAAGAGATTGCAGATGATTTAAGAATCCGGGTCGCGTCTTTAGACGACATCCTTGCGCCAAAGGAGGCCGTTGGGAGGGACAAAGACGTGCGGGCTTTGCCGTATTTAAGATCACTCAAAGACCTCCCGAAAGACGTTGGGTGAACTCGGGTGGGGCTTTTCTGCTCAATCGAACAGAAGGACCTAGGATTCCGGCATGACAATAACTGACCCTGTTGAGGGCAAACGGGTTTTTGACCTTGACCGCTCCTACGTCTTTCATTCGTGGAGTGCGCAGAAGGCCCTCAAACCGATGTGTATCGCAGGGGCGCAGGGAAGTCACTTCTGGGACTACGACGGCAATAAGTTCTTGGACTTCTCTTCACAATTAGTCAATGTGAACATTGGTCACCAGCACCCGAAGGTGATTGCGGCGATCCAGGAGCAGGCTGGCAAACTCGCCACCGTTGCGCCACAGCACGCCAATGACAAGCGTGGGGAGGCCGCCCAGCGCATTGTTGAAGTGGCCGGTGGTAAAGCCGCCAAAGTTTTCTTCACCAACGGTGGCGCTGACGCAGTTGAAAATGCAATTCGGATGGCGCGGCTGCACACACACAAGCACAAGATTCTGTCCGCCTACCGCTCCTACCACGGCAACACTGGTGCAGCGATGCAAGCAACGGGTGACCCGCGTCGCTGGCCCAACGAGTACTCGGCGCAGCAAGTTCACTTCTTTGGACCCCATTTTTATCGCAGCGAGTTCTGGTCCGCGACCCCGGAGCAGGAAAGTGAGCGCGCGCTCACCCACCTCGAACACGTTATTCAGTTCGAGGGACCA
>JBDNFV010000047.1:0-3833 GCA_041689635.1 Candidatus Nanopelagicales bacterium
CGACTCCGGTGATAGCAATTGCGGAAACTTTCGAAGCCACAAGCGCAAAAATAATGATAAATCCAATATGAATTGGCGCCGCCCATGGACCATCTCGGAATGATTCAATTGCACTCGATATTGAATCCCAACTCATGTGAAACCCTTCAGCGATCTAATCCGGTCCAGTGGGACATGAACGCTAACGTATCGGCGCTTTCCTCAATCGACTTGTCCAGTGATCGGGCTCCGTGGCCAACATTTTGCTCGGTTCGAACCAAAATTGGGCGATCACCAACCGTATTGGCTTGAACAGCCGCAGCCATTTTGCGTCCGTGCATCGGATCGGTTCGAGTGTCATTGTCGAAGATCGCGAACATGGTTGCCGGGTAGTCGGTACCTTCGGTTACCCGGTGATAAGGAGAGTAGGCATGCAACCAGCCAAATTGCTGCGGGTCGGCCGGGTCGCCGTATTCGACCGTCCACGTGGGTCCGAGTTCGCTTTCAACATAACGGATCATGTCCAAAAGGGGCGCCACGCAGACGACGGCGTTAAACAGTTCGGGGCGCTGGGTCATTGCCGCACCGACCAGCAACCCGCCATTTGATCCCCCGTAGATTCCGAGCTGTTCGCTGGTGGTCCAACCTTCCTCGATCAGGTATTCAGCAGCCGAATGGAAGTCGTCAAAGACATTTTGTTTCTGCGCCAACATGCCCGCACGATGCCACTCTTCACCTTCCTCACCACCACCGCGTAGGTTCGCAATAGCCCACACGCCACCGGATTCAACCCAAGCAAGAATCGCCGCACTGTAACCCGGTTGCAAAGGGATGCCAAAGCCACCGTATCCATAGAGAATCGTTGAACGAGGTTTATCCGCTTTCCCGGTTGGCGAGATGACGAACATGCGAATTGTTGTTCCATCCAGTGATGGATACGTGATGAGTTCAGAGTGCACCTCGGGCGCTTTAACTGCACCCGGGGGAGTTGCAAAAAGGGTGAGTTCCCGTGTGCGAGCATCAAATTCGTAGACGGTTGGCACGGTGGTGTGGTCGGTGTAGACGAGCCAGGTAATCGGACCACCGTCGATATGCTCAACTGGTCCACCGATGGTTCCTGCACCAGGCAACTCAATGTTGTACAGCGGAGCGCCACCTCTTGCGTCATGCATTGCCATTTCAGCCACACCGTGACTGGTTTGAACAACGAGTAGTTGATCTTGGTCAAGTTCTTCACCGTCAAGAAGGGTCACCGATTCCAAAACTGCGTCTTGGGGCTCGGGGATCAGGGTCTGCCACGAACTGGGATCCCATGATCCTGGTGTCGTGACGAGTACTGTTCCGCGGGGAGCATCTTTGTCCGTAAAAATATATGCGCGTCCATCTCGGCCGAAGGTGATCGACGTTTGCGCATCGACGTCGCCTTGAACAAGTTCAAATGAGGGGCTTGTCGGTTCACTCGTAGAAAGGTCGGCAATCCACAGATCATTACGTGGCTCTGTTCCTTCACTCGAACTCACTTCCAGCCAGCGACCATCGCGTGAAACCGAAACGCCGTAATAGTTGGTCATGTTCATTCCAGAACCAAAAACCAGGATGTCCGTCGCAGGATCAGCGCCGACGGTGTGTAAGTACACGCGTCGGTGAAAGTGGCGTTCGCTCTCCGACAGGAATTCCGGCGCGATTCGACGAACGTAATAAAACGCGGATCCGCCCTTGAGCCAGGCGATCGGGGAATAGCGACAACGACTAATTGGACCTTCAATAATCTCGCCAGTTTCGACGTTCATCACATAAACATCGGACTCCTCATTTCCACCCTGTGAAATTTGGTAGGCGATCAAGTCACCTTCTTTCGATGGCTGCCAGCTATCCAAAGTGGTGTGACCTTCTGGGTCCATGGCCATGGGGTCGATCAGAACACGCGCAGTTTCCGGATTCGTATGCGAATCGGCGGTGTCGCGGACATACAAAACGGCAAACTGCTGTCCGGGATTGCGTTTTGTGAAAAAAGTACGCTCTCCTCGAATATAAGGCGGGGAGATCGCTCCGGATCCGAGCAACTCACCCACTCGGTCCACGAAAAGCTCACGCGAGGACCACGTTCCCCGCTCCGCCGCCATCAACTGCCCTTGGGCCTCCAACCACGTGGTGGTTCGGAAGTCTTGTGGGTCCTCCAAATAACGGTAAGGGTCGGGGACGCTAACCCCGTGGTAGTCATCGACTATTCCGCTATCGGGGAGATTCGGGTAGGTTCGGGGGGCTTCGGCTCGCGCGATCGTCATGACACCACCGTAAGGGCTGACAGAATGCGCGCACATTAGGCTGGGAAGGTGAGCGGATTCCAGTCAATAATGATCTTTCTGGGAATACCGATCGCGCTCGCTATTGTCGTGGTGCTCGCGGTTGCAGCCCCTTCGTGGACTCGCAGTAGTCGGGGTAAGGTCACCGACGAATTCGATTCGGCATCGGGCACTGAATCAATTTTTATTTCGAGCGATGCGGCCGCCCCAAATCCTTCGATTCTTCCTCCCGAAATTTCTGCCCAGGCTTCCTCCCTCGTGGGAGGCGGATCACATGCATCTTGGTAACACCGCCCGCCGAGATCTGACTCGCTCAGTAAAACTTGCTCGAGAGATCTCCGGCCTAGCATTTGGTGTCTATATCGGAGAGCTGGCCCAAGGCCGGGAAAGCGCAATGGCACGTCACGCTCAGTTGCCGGCGGCCGAGTCGGCTGTCTTGATCGCCGTCGACCCTGAAGCCCGAACGATCGACATTATTACCGGCACGCAAGCCCACATCTCACTTGATAACCGCTCCTGTCAATTTGCCACCTTGGCATTCACCTCGTGTGCAAACGCGGGTGACATCGTCGGTGGAGTGCGCGAAGCCCTCCTCGTGATGGCCGAGCACGCGCGCGAGCCCAAGGTCTACAACTTAGAAGAACCCTTCTAAGCATCCTTGGCTTGAGCGCGCAACGCCCGCTCTGCCCCGTCTCGGCCTTCAGTGACAAGACGAAGCAACGTCGGCATGGTGTTCGTGGCAAGAAATTCGTTGGTCTTGGCAATTAACTCAGGTGAAGCGGCGTACACCGGGTACATGCCGGCGGTGATGTCTTGGGCCATTTCCATTGTCTGTTCGTCCCAGACGCTGGGAAGTTCCTCGAAGTAACGATCAACGAAGGCTTCCATCAGATCTCGGTGATCGGGGTCTTGGAACCCGCCAATTGTTGCTTCGATGATCGTATTCGGAAGGGAATTGTTATGCATGACCGCGTTCCAGGCGGCTTCCTTGGCGTTCATGGTTGGCCGTGATGCAAGGGCCAGGGTTGCTTGACGCTTGCCGGTTGCCGTGTTGTCCACCTCAAGTTCGGCATCAATTTCTGCATCACCCTGAACACCGGCACTCACCAATGCTCGTAGCAAAGACCAGCGAAGGTCGGTGTCGATGACGAGCCCCTCCCAAATAATAGTTGAGTCAAGAAGTCCGGCCACGATTTCCAACTGAGCATTCGTGGTTGCGTTGCCAACGAATACGCGAGCGAATGCCAGTTGGTGATCACTGCCCGCTTCGGCTTTTGCTGCCAAGCCCTCACATGCTTGCGCTAGACGCAAGCGGTATTCATCTCGGTGGACTGCTGAAGCAAATTGGTCAATGGCCATGGAAAGTTGACGCAGGACGCCACTGGTGACACCAACATCACTTTCGCGATTAATCCCGGAGAGAACCAAATCAAGAAATTCTCCAGTGCTCACCTCTGCATCACGGGTCATGTCCCATGCCGCGCTCCAAATGACAGCGCGAGCGAGTGAATCTGAGATTGCGCCAAGATTTGCGGTCGCAGTTTTCCACGA
>JBDNFV010000048.1:0-3262 GCA_041689635.1 Candidatus Nanopelagicales bacterium
AGCAAATCGGTATTGGAAAACGTTCAAGAAGGGGTCGCCGAAACTAAAGGCATGGTTGACCGGTTCAATCAGATTTCGGTGGAACTCGCAGAACCCGATGCCAACTACGACGTCCTCTTGGCCGAGATGGGCAAATTGCAAGAGGAAATCGATCACCGTAACGCGTGGGATCTGGACAATCAACTTGATCAAGCAATGGATGCGTTGCGCTGTCCTCCCGCTGACTCTGACATTTCAGTGTTATCCGGTGGTGAGAAGCGACGGGTTGCATTATGTAAATTGTTGTTGCAACAACCCGATCTACTTTTGCTGGACGAACCAACCAACCACCTTGATGCCGAGAGCGTTCAATGGCTTGAGCAACACCTGGAAAAATACCCGGGCACGGTCATCGCGATTACCCACGATAGATACTTTCTTGACAACGTGGCCCAATGGATTTTGGAACTAGACCGCGGTCGCGCCTACCCGTATGAAGGTAACTATTCGACCTACTTGGAAACGAAGTCTGCCCGCCTGAAGGTTGAAGGCCAAAAGGACATGAAGCTGCACAAGCGGCTCACCGACGAACTCGAGTGGGTTCGATCAAATGCAAAAGCACGCCAAACCAAGTCCCGCGCTCGGCTGGACCGCTACGAGGAAATGGCGTCAGAGGCTGAAAAGACCCGCAAGTTCGACATGGATGAGATTCAAATCCCACCAGGTCCACGGCTTGGTTCAGTTGTTGTGGAAACCAAAGGCCTGACCAAAGGTTTTGACGACCGCATGTTGATTGACAATCTTTCATTCACCCTGCCGCGTAACGGCATTGTTGGTGTGATCGGGCCCAACGGGGTTGGTAAAACAACACTGTTCAACATGATTGTCGCGGCAGCCGAAGGCGATACTTCAAACAAGGACGCGTTGCCCACTTCCGGTGAACTCAAAATTGGGGAGACCGTGAAGTTGTCCTACGTCGATCAGAGCCGTTCGGGTCTTGACCCGACCAAGAACGTTTGGGAAGTCGTTTCTGACGGACTTGACTGGATCAAGGTTGGCAATGTCGAAATACCTTCGCGCGCCTATGTTTCAGTCTTCGGATTCAAAGGCCCCGATCAACAAAAGCAAGCAAAGGTTCTCTCCGGTGGCGAGCGAAATCGTTTGAACTTAGCGCTGACCCTGAAAATGGGTGGAAACCTATTGCTGCTTGACGAACCAACAAACGACCTTGACGTGGAAACACTGGGCTCGCTCGAAAAGGCGTTACTTGATTTTCCAGGCTGTGCGGTGATCACGTCCCATGATCGTTGGTTCCTAGACCGGATTGCCACCCACATCCTCGCCTATGAAGGTGATTCACAGTGGTTTTGGTTCGAAGGTAACTTCGAGGGCTACGAAAAAAATAAGGTGGAGCGTTTGGGTGAAGAAGCGGCTCGGCCAACCCGTGCAACATACCGCAAACTAACGCGCGACTAAGGGCATCCATGACCGTTCTCATTACACAGGTTTACCGTCGTTTCAGCGATCTTGACCCACTGGGGCATGTGAACAATGTTGTCTTTCTGGACTACCTGCAAGAAGCTCGGCTGCGTGCATTCTTGCAAATTGATTACGACGAAATCTTAAAACTAAGTCAAGTGATGGTCCACCAGTCCATCGACTTCAGGCGCCCTATTTTTTATTCAACGGAGCCGCTCACCATTGAAACGTGGGTGAATGTCGTTGGCAACACGTCCTACCGGATGAAATACCGAATCTTGAGCGAAGTCGGTGACCTTGCCGCAGAAGCGGAAAGTATCATGGTGTGCTTTGATAACGACAAGGCAATTCCCATCCCCGACAAATTTCGCAGAGCCCTTGAGGGCATTCTTGAAGTGGAGTAATTCGTGCAGGTAACACTTGGCTCAACGGAGTTGCGCACTCTCATTTCAGTTCTTGAAAAACAAATTGAGTGGAATTCTCACATTGCAGTTCGGGTTGTCACTTCACCCAGCGCAATTGCTTTTTTCACAGCAATGCCCCTGAGTCTGCACGCTTTTGTCGCTATGCCCGCCACAATGGGTTCGGGGAAGCCCTGTGATGTCATCACAACCGGACGCGATGTTGTTGCATTACTGTCGAATTCGTCCGGGTTGGTTGATCTTGATAGCCTTGAGTCGCTCGCGGGTGTTGATAGCATTTCCCTTTCTGAACTGCCTCCCTCACAAGGATGGCAGATACCAATTCATGCGGTCGCAAGCGATGTAATTCCCGTCGTGAACGAAGCAGTAGAAGAGTTTGATCGCCGCAGTGTTGGTCTTGGTGAGCGGGGCAAGGCCGATCTTGCCGAGGAGATTTGGAATCGTCCGGGCTGGGGTGGGTTGCCGGTGAAGGTGCTTTACGCGGCCCAGCGAATGAATCTGATCTGGGACGAACCCATCAGGATCTCCGCGGCGACATGTGGCTCATGGAAGAGGCTGAGTACTCCCCGGGGGCAAGTGTTTCTGCACGCAACCGGACCCGCGGCTCGAACCCGGATGCGCCTAGTGAGTTCTTGAGATCCTGGGTCAGCCGCGAACCCACACGCAGGTTTCCGGGCCGATTACCAGATGCTCGCCGTCGCCGGAATCAACAACGGCGACCTTCGGACCTGATGCGACCAAGACGTCCGTACCAAAGCCGGGTGGAACCGTCCACACGTCGCCATCGGTATTCCAAGTATTCATCAGGCAGGTAAGCGGATGGCTTGGATGCGGCCGGCGGTAGGCCAGAATGGAATTATCGGCTGCCGCGAACTCATTCATCCGCCATTCAAGTTCACCATCACCGGTCGCGGGTTCCTCGCGCCTTCTGCGGAGCGCAGCCCGATAGAAATTCAACGTGGTGTCGCCCGATTCTTGGGCCTGAACACTTAAATGCTCCCATGAGTCCGGTTGGGGGAGCCACGATTCCTCGCCGAGACCGAAACCATATGAGGGAATATCACCAGACCACGGGATGGGAACGCGGCAACCATCTCGGCCAATTTCCTTACCGTGCGTGCGGAACCAGACCGGGTCTTGGCGAGCGTCGCCAGGCAGATCGAGTACTTCAGGCAAACCAAGTTCTTCACCTTGATACAGGTAGGTGGAACCGGGAAGCCCGAGTGTGAAAAGTGTTGCGGCTCGGGCGCGGGCCAGACCGCGATCTGCATTCTCGGGCGTTGGCATCACGGTTGGGTGTTCGTTTTGGCCGGGTGCCATCCGGGTGGCGTGTCGAACAATGTCGTGGTTGGAAAGTACCCAGGTGGCCGGCGCTCCGACCA
>JBDNFV010000049.1:0-10161 GCA_041689635.1 Candidatus Nanopelagicales bacterium
CTAAAACCCTTGCTAACAAGTCAATGTGACTGCGGGGAACTCCCACTTGATCAGTGGTCTCGGCACTCGCTGAGATCACTGCAAGCACCGATTCAATCTCAGGAGTTACGTCCGCTCCTTGGTCAATCAGTCGCTGGATCATTCTCCCACCTAAGCACGAAGGACGCACTCATGCAGTCCTAGGGTTAGCCCCGTGCCCGAAAACTTCCTGATCCCCAAGATGCGCCCGCATGCCGTTTCCATCTTCGCCGAGATGTCACAACTTGCAGTTGACACGAATTCGATAAATTTGGGTCAGGGCTTCCCGGACACCGATGGCCCCCGGGAACTCAAAGACGAAGTAATCTCCTGCATTCAGAGTGGTCGGGGCAATCAATACCCACCTCCGCATGGTTTCCCGGAATTGCGCTCGGCAATCTCCGCGCACCAAAAACGATTCTACGATCTTGATATCGATCCTGATACCGACGTTGTTGCAACAACGGGGGCAAGCGAAGCAATTGCCGCGAGCCTGCTCGCCCTCGTCGAATCCGGCGATGACGTCGTGTTTTTTGACCCCGCATTTGACGTGTACCGGGCGGTAATCGATCTCAGTGGAGCCAAGCCGGTGGGCGTTCCCCTATCCAAACCAGATTTGCGTCCAGATATCCAAGCGCTGGCGGGGGCAATTACCCCTGCCACAAAAGTCCTGCTCCTTAATTCGCCCCACAATCCCACGGGAAAGGTGTTTAACGCAGAGGAACTCAACGCGATCGCTGAACTCGTCATTGCGCACAATCTGATTGTGATCTCAGACGAGGCATATGAGCACTTGTGGTTCGACTCCAATATTCACATTCCCATTTCGACCTTGCCTGGAATGTTTGAGCGCACGATCACCATCGGTTCGGGTGGAAAATCTTTCTCATTCACCGGATGGAAAGTTGGCTGGGCAAGTGGCCCCCGCCCTTTGATAGCCGCGGTGAAAGCCGTACGTCAACATTTGAGCTACGTCTCTGGCGGACCATTTCAACTTGCCATGGCCAAGGGACTTAGCTTGCCCGATCAGTATTTTACTGATTTCCGGCGCGACCTCAGGGCCAAGCGTGATCTGCTCAGTGCCGGGTTAGCAGAGATTGGCATGAGGGTCGTACCCACCGAAGGCACCTATTTCGTGACAACAGATATTTCACCACTTGGTGTCACTAACGGTCTTGAGTTTGCTCGGATGCTGGCGAATCAGTGCAAAGTGGTAGCAATTCCGCACCAAGTCTTTACCGAATCGGGTCAAGACTTCTCCGAATACATCCGGTGGGCTTTCTGTAAGAAGCCTGAAGTTCTCACAGAGGCCACTAACCGAATTCGGCTTATTTCTTCAGTGTCAGGTTAAATTTCATGGCAACCGCACTGCCAATTGCGGCAGCTCTGGTCCCGGCCATCGTGCCAATTCCTTGGGCATCTTTAAAATCGCCGGTTCCACTAATTACCATGACCGAGCCACCGAAGCGAGTGTCTGCCGTTCCACCGGTCTGTGCGAGGGAGAGTGCTTGACCATCCACCGCCAGCCCAAGAATGGAGCCGTTGTCCAAAGTCACCGTCACAAACCCGCCAAATGTGCCCGAACCATTGAGGTAGTTGACGACACCGAGGAATTGAGCTTTTCCTGATTGTCCACCAATTTTCGTGCCGCTGTTGAGCTTATTCCAGCCGTACAAGTAACCACCGGGAAGCGTGTTGAGCGTCGTGGTTTCGCTGGTCCACCGGGTCGCAAAGACAACTTTTTCGCCTTTGGGTGCGGCTTGAACTGGGGCAAAAAACCCAAGGCTTAGGACTGCCAAGATGGCTGCAATGAGCCCGGTGCGAAGTGCGATTTTGATCATGGCCGAATCTTAAGCGACTCACCGTCTTGGGCAACCGTGATGACACAGGTGTCGCCGTCGGCTAACTCTCCGCTTAACAGCGCCCTGGCTAACGTGTCACCAACCGCAGTTTGAACGAGCCTGCGCAGTGGACGCGCACCGTATGCGGGATCAAACCCACGATCCGCCAGCCAGGTGAGTGCAATCGGTTCCACCTCGAGGGTGATCCGACGGTCGGCGAGTCGTTTTTGTAATTGATTAATTTGGATTTTTGTTATTTTCGCAAGCTCTTCCTTGTCCAACGGGTCAAATGTGACCATTGCGTCGAGCCGATTAAGAAACTCAGGACGAAACTTTTGGCGAACAATCTCCATGACAGCCAACTTGCGCTCATCGAAGGGGACATCTTGATCGATCAAGAATTGGGAGCCCAGATTTGATGTCAGAATTAAAATCACATTCCGAAAGTCAACCGTTCGCCCTTGACCGTCGGTGAGTCGACCGTCGTCAAGCACTTGCAACAAAATGTCAAACACCTCAGAGTGGGCTTTCTCAACTTCGTCGAGTAAGACCACCGAGTAGGGACGGCGGCGAGCGGCCTCGGTCAGTTGGCCACCCTGCTCGTAACCGACGTATCCGGGCGGAGCACCAACCAGGCGCGCAACCGAGTGCTTCTCGGAGTATTCGCTCATGTCGATCCGAATCATCGCTCGTTCATCATCAAAAAGGAACTCTGCCAATGCCTTGGCTAACTCCGTTTTACCAACGCCTGTCGGTCCAAGAAACAAAAACGATCCGGTTGGTCGGTTCGGGTCGGAGATCCCCGCTCGCGCGCGACGCACAGCATCACTGACTTCACGAACAGCCTCTGGTTGGCCAATCACCTTTTCACCAAGGTGATCTTCCATGCGCAGTAATTTTGCGGTCTCACCCTCGAGTAATCGACCCGCCGGAATTCCAGTCCACGCAGCAACAACCTCAGCGATGTCGTCCGCGGTCACTTCTTCCTTGACCAAGGTGGATTCACGTGCATTGGTTTCCGCGGTTACCTTCGCCAACTCTTCCTCAAACGTTGGAAGTTCGGAGTATAAAATTCGCGATGCCTGCTCAAAGTCACCTTCGCGTTGAGCTTTCTCAGCGACAGCACGCAGGTCGTCGATCCGAACTTTGATTTCACCAATGCGGTCAAGTCCCTGTTTCTCAGCATCCCACCGGGTTCGCAGTTCACGCAATTCTTCGTCTTTATCAGCAATCTCAACACGAATTTTTGCTAACCGATCCTTTGAGGCCTCGTCTTTTTCCTTGGCGACCGCGAGTTCTTCCATGCGCAATCGATCAACTTGACGTTGCAATACGTCAATTTCAACCGGGGATGAATCAATTTCCATGCGCAGTCGACTGGCGGACTCGTCCATCAGGTCAATGGCCTTATCAGGTAAGAATCGGCTCGTGATGTAGCGGTCCGACATTGTCGCTGCAGCAACAAGTGCTGCATCTGAGATAACAACTTTGTGGTGGGCCTCGTATTTTTCCTTGATTCCGCGAAGAATCGCGATGGTGTCTTCAACACTTGGCTGGTCCACAAATATTTGCTGAAAACGACGCTCAAGTGCCGCATCTTTTTCGATGTACTGGCGGTATTCATCAAGGGTCGTCGCACCGATCATGCGTAATTCACCACGGGCAAGCATTGGTTTTAACATATTTCCGGCATCCATGGCTGAATCACCGCTACTGCCCGCGCCGACAACCGTGTGAAGTTCATCGATAAACGTAATTACTTGACCATCACTGCCTTTGATTTCGTCGAGGACTGCTTTTAAACGCTCTTCGAACTCACCTCGAAATTTTGCTCCCGCGACCATGGCGCTCATGTCAAGGGAGATCAACTTTTTACCAATAAGTGAGGTGGGTACATCTCCTTCCACGATTCTCCGGGCCAGACCTTCGACAACCGCTGTTTTTCCCACGCCCGGTTCACCAATGAGCACCGGGTTGTTCTTGGTGCGACGGGAGAGGACTTGAATGGTGCGACGCACTTCCTCGTCTCGACCGATGACCGGGTCAATTTTTCCCTCCCGGGCAAGTGCGGTGAGGTCAATGCCGTACTTCTCAAGTGCCTGAAAGGTTCCTTCTGGGTCTTGGGTACTCACTCGTGCGCTCCCTTTTGTTTCTTGTAATGCGTTGCGTAATGATGCCCCGTTGGCTCCCACCGCTGCAAGTGTCTTCTCAACTTCAACACCGCCGCTTTGAGCGAGTGCAATAAGTAAGTGTTCAGTGCTAACGTTTTCGTCGCCGCGCTCTTTCGCCAGAGCATCGGAAACGTTCAGAACCGTGAACGTTAATTGGTTTAACTGTGGTGCGGCAACCGTTGACCCCGAAGCCGAAGGAAGTGACTGCATATTTGTCCGAACTAGTGCCCTAAGGGCCGGGACGTCCACTCCGAGGTGCTCCAGCAGCGCCGTCGCGATGCCTGGACCTTGCTGGAGTAGTGAGTCAAGGAGGTGAATGGGCTCAACTGATGGGTTTCCTTGAGCAGCGGCAATACGAACCGACGCACCGATTGCGTCTTGGCTCTTGGTGGTGAATGCAATGTCCACCGCTAACCCCGATTCATCCGTTGTGGTCGCCACACCACCAAAGCACGTGACGTGCGTTCACGGTGAAACTCGCCTAGTCGTTCGCGGAGTTCAAGCACTTGCTCTTCAAGTTCAAGGACCCGCTTAATTCCTTCGATACTCAGACCTTCATGTGATAATTGTGAAACATAGCGCAGTCGTTGAACATCACGCGCGCTGTAAAGACGATTCCGTCCAGCAACCCGGTGCGCCGACACCAGACCAACACGATCGTATTGCCGCAACGTCTGGGGGTGCAGGCCAGCAAGTTGCGCGGCAATTGATATTGCGTAGACCGGGGTTTCCGAAGCTACAATGTTGTCCTCAAATGGGGCGCTCACGATTTTTCTCCGAGCGCGTATATGCCCCTGCGTGGATCTTGGTCGATCGTCGCCTGGGCGAACGCCTCAAGGGCGGATTTGGCTTCTTCGGTCAAGTTTTGTGGGACCGCAACGTCAATGACGGCAAGTACGTCGTGATTCTTACCATCTTTGCCACGGACGCCTTTGCCCCTGATGCGGAAAGTGCGACCGGTTGTTGTGCCAGCGGGAATACGCATGTTGACAGTTCCACCGCGCGGGACCGGAATGGCAATGTCCGCGCCGAGTGCTGCCTCGGCAAAAGTCACGGGGACGTCAACACTTAAATTGTCACCCTTGCGTTCATACAGCGGATGGGGTTTCACCGATACTTTGACAAACAGGTCGCCACCTGGGCCACCGCGTTCACCGGGGCCACCTTTGCCTTTGAGCCGAATCCTGGTTCCGTCTTTGACCCCTGCAGGAATGCGGGCTTGTACCGTTCGATTACTCGTACCTCGCCCAGTGCCGTTGCACCGACTGCAAGGATCATCAACAAATAAGCCGCGGCCCTGACAGGTTGGGCACGGTTCAGCAAATGCGAACCCTCCCGCGTTGCGGGAGACCTGTCCATTTCCGGCACAGGTTGGGCAGACCCGAGGCGTTGAACCGGCTTTGGCTCCGGTCCCATGACATATCGAGCATGGCGCATCACTGTGTAGATTCAACGGCACCGTCACCCCGTCCAGCGTGTCGGCAAATGAAAGCGCGAGTGAGGTCTCAATATCTTGACCCCGCAGGGGTTGCCGTGATCGACCGCCGGTACCACCGCCGCCACGATTGAAAATTCCACCTAGGAAGTCACCAAATCCGCTTTGGTCACCGCCGAATAGATCCTCGTAATTGACGTTGTTGTTGCCACCGCCGTAACCGCCTGCTCTGGGCCTTGGGCCGTAGCCACCAGAAGTAAAAAGTGCCCGACCTTCGTCGTATTCCTTGCGCTTTTTGACATCGGATAACACGTCGTAGGCCTCGGACACGGCTTTGAACTTGTCTTCGGCCTCTTTATTGCCCGGGTTCTTGTCGGGGTGCAGGGTGCGTGCCTGTTTGCGGTACGTCTTTTTCATCTCTTCGGGTGTCGCATCTTTGGAGACGCCCAGCAAGGCGTAGAAGTCCTTCTCCAGCCAATCCTTATTCATTCAATGTCCCACATCTATTTGGTCGCGTCGAAGACTCAGGCGCCGGCAACGCTGACCCGAGCTGGGCGCAGGATCCGATCACCTTGCCGGTAGCCCTGCTGGAAAATTGCGATCACGGTTGGTTCGGTCACTCCGTCAACTTCTTCACTCGCCAAGGCCTCGTGCATGTTGGGATCAAATGCATCCTGTGGTGCGCCGAATTTTACGAGTCCTAATTTGTTCAAAGTTGCTTCGAGTTTCTCACCAACAGTTTTAAATGCGCCGTTAAGTTCGTCGTGTTCCCGGGCCAACTCGAGGTCGTCGAGTACTGGCAGGAGTTCGGCGAAGACGGCACCTATCGCAAGTTGGCGGTTTACTTCTCGGTCACGATCAACGCGCTTGCGGTAATTCGCGTACTCGGCCTGAACCCGTTGCAGATCCCCGGTCAGTTCGCCAATTTTTTCATCGATCCCACCGACTTCGCCTTCAATAATTTCTACTCCGGCGTCCATCTCAGCGAGGGGATCGCCAGCCACGTGTTGACTGGGCTGGCGAACCTCGAAGGTGTGGGGGTCGATTCGACGTTTGTCGTTTACCCGGATGCCTTCCTCTTCACTCACTTGGATTCATCCTCGTCAATGATTTCCTCGTCGATGATTTCCTCGTCGATGATTTCTGCGTCAACGACATCTTCTTCGGGCGCATCCGCTGCAGCTTCGGGATCCTTCTCGGATCCACCAGCTTGTGCTTCGCTATACATTGCCGCGCCGAGTGCCTGGCTTGCCGCCGCAACCTTGTCAGTTGCCGAACGCATTCCGGGTCCATCGTTTTCATCGATTGCTTTTTTGAGTTCTTCCAACGGCCCTTCTACATTTGCTTTCGCATCCGCTGGAACCTTGTCCGCATTGTCGGCCAAGAATTTCTCAGTTTGGTAAACGAGGGCCTCGGCGTTGTTGCGGACTTCGGCTTCCTCGCGACGCTGCTTGTCCTCATCAGCGTGTGCTTCGGCATCGCGCATCATCCGGTCAATGTCGTCCTTGTTCAACGTTGATCCGCCGGAGATTGTCATGGATTGCTCTTTACCCGTTGCGGTGTCTCGAGCGGACACGTGCACGATCCCGTTAGCATCAATGTCGAAGGTGACCTCGATCTGGGGAATTCCACGTGGTGCCGGTGGCAATCCGGTGAGGTCGAACGTTCCCAGCTGCTTGTTGTATGCAGCCATCTCGCGCTCACCCTGATACACCTGGATGGACACTGATGGCTGGTTGTCTTCCGCTGTTGTGAAGGTCTCCGAGCGCTTGGTTGGAATGGTGGTGTTGCGCTCAATCAACCGAGTCATCACGCCGCCCTTGGTTTCAATGCCGAGGGACAGTGGGGTGACATCAAGAAGAAGCACGTCTTTCACGTCACCGCGAAGGACACCGGCCTGAAGGGCTGCCCCGATGGCAACGACCTCGTCGGGGTTCACTCCCTTGTTAGCGTCTTTGCCGGTCATCTCTTTCACCAGTTCAGCAACTGCCGGCATCCGGGTTGATCCACCAACAAGTACGACCTGGTCAATGTCGCTGATCTTGACGCCGGCGTCTTTGACAACGGCTTCAAACGGGGTCTTGGTCCGCTTGAGTAGGTCCGCGGTCAAAGACTCGAACTTGCTACGGCTCAAGGTCTCTTCCAGGTGCAGGGGTCCGTCAGCACTCGCTGTGATGTAGGGCAGGTTGATCGAGGTTTCGGTTGAACTGGAGAGTTCAATTTTTGCCTTTTCTGCTGCTTCGCGCAGGCGCTGCACTGCCATCTTGTCTTTGGACAGGTCGACACCGTGCGCGTTCTTGAACTGCGTCACCATCCAGTCAACAACGGCCATGTCCCAGTCGTCGCCGCCAAGGTTGTTGTCACCGCTGGTTGCTTTTACTTCGACGACACCGTCACCGATTTCAAGGAGTGACACGTCAAATGTTCCGCCACCGAGGTCAAATACCAGGATGGTTTGTTCTTGGTCACCTTTGTCCAAGCCGTAGGCGAGGGCTGCCGAGGTGGGCTCGTTAATAATGCGCAGCACCTTTAGGCCTGCGATTTCGCCGGCTTCTTTTGTCGCTTGGCGTTGGGCATCATTGAAATAGGCGGGAACGGTGATAACGGCGTCAGAGACCGTGTCACCCAGGTATGCCTCGGCATCTCGCTTGAGTTTCATCAAGGTGCGGGCGCTGATTTCCTGTGGGGTGTATTTCTTGCCATCAATATCAACCGTCCAGTTGGTACCCATGTGACGTTTCACCGAACGAATCGTGCGGTCAACGTTGGTTACCGCCTGGCGCTTAGCCACTTCACCGACGAGTACCTCACCGTTTTTTGCAAACGCAACAACGGATGGGGTGGTCCGGGCTCCTTCGGCGTTTGCGATCACGACCGGCTCGCCGCCTTCAAGCACCGAGACAACCGAGTTAGTCGTGCCGAGGTCAATTCCTACTGCTCTAGCCATGAGTTGGCTCCTTTTTTTCTGTATGGTTTAACTGCATCTTCGTGGGATAGGCCAAACAGCATTATGCCCTAGTGCCCGTCAATGGTCAAATCGAGCGCAGATTAGTTGAGCCGTCGAGACTCATAGAGGAATTTCAGATGGACTGCGAAGGCCTCCTTATTAGGCTGGTCCGCCCGCGATGGCTCATGTGCCGTGCTTTTGGCAATCGGGTGTTTCAAACGGTCAAAAAGCATTATCGACCCCCGCTTCCCCTAGACTCCACTACTGACCCAGAGCGGGTTTTATCCCAGCAGAAAATGTGGTGCGAGATGGACGAGAAGGCATTATTGGCATTGTGGAACGACAAAAGAACTCAAATCATTTCCGCCCAAATGGCACCTTCTTTTGTGCTCATCGCGATTTTAGTTGTTGCTGGGTTCGGTAATTTCTCCGATGCCTCCGATGGGGTGAAGTTTCTCGCCATCGGGGTTGCCGTTGCGACTGGAATCCTTGCCGTGCTTTCACAATACGCGGCTATCCGCGAAGCAAAGGCGATGGTGCAGGATATTAATAAACTTGAAAACCCCAGTGCACTAGCTAAAAAAATTGGGCAGTCTGATGTGTTTCTTTCCCTCACAGCGGTGGGAATTATTGGGTTGAGCGCCGTGGTGTTTGCGCTGGTGTTGTGGGCGGTTTTGGCCTGATAATTGAGATAAAAAAGGGCTCATAAAAACCTCTGCGTCTGATATCGCTAGGAAATCTTTTTGCGTGAACAACCACCTGAAAAAATCAGTGATCAAACCATCTCTCATAATTTCGGGTGGTTGTTCCCGCATCAGCCGTCATCTCATCACCATTGATCTCAAAAATGAATAAGCCCTCCTTGAATGGCCGTGACTAACTGATTGACCCGGTCTAGGTGATCACGTCATTTAATTGATTACAGTATTTAAAATGTGAACCGCCTGCTCCCGGTGATGGTTCTGGGCCCGAATCAACGCAGGTGCATCACGAGCTTTGAGCGCGGCAAAAATTTCTTGGTGCTCGGCGAAGATTCGCGCCCGATTCGCTTCCTCGCGAAAGTAGACGGTGCGATAAATATCGGATGCATCCCACAGTTGGCGGATCAAGCGACTCAAACGATTCATTCCGGAAAGATCAATGATGGACAAATGAAAGGCTCGATTGGCTTGGGTGAGTGCATTAATATCACCGGCTGCTGCAGCAGCATTAACATCATGAAGGATCTCTTCAATGTCGTGAAGGTCGGCATCACTGACTTCGGCGACCGCAAGGGTTAATGCCTCGTCTTCTAAAAGCTCCCGGATTCGATACAACTCAGATAAATCGGAAGCAGAGAGTTCGGTGACGAAGTAGCCGCGGTTTGGGTGATAGGTCACATGTCCTTCACCTTCCAGAATTTTTAAAGATTCCCGGATCGGGACGCGACTCACACCTAATTGGCTCGCCAAATCCTCCTGAACCAATTGCTGTCCTGGCAATAACACCCCCGAAGCCAATGCCGACCTAAGTTCTTGCAGGACAACCTCTTGGGCCGTTTGACCGGTTGTACTCATGAATGTAGCGTCCGCTCCACAATTTCTTTCAGAAGTTGCGAATCAACTATCCAATCGACTGGCACTCTGAATGTTTTCTTGTTCACGACATACGGTGACAACTCGAAAGCGAATTCTGCCAACACCTCGGTGCGGGTAGGACCAAGCAGAATATGTTTTTGGTGAACGGAAACACCCATAATGTAACGATCAC
>JBDNFV010000050.1:0-5883 GCA_041689635.1 Candidatus Nanopelagicales bacterium
ACGGTCGGGCGGTCGGGCGGGGGCCCGGGACGCGCTCACGTTGTTCGGGTTAACCTAATGGCGTGTTTGATATTGGGATCGGGGAGATGATTGCCCTAGGCGTGCTCGGGCTTTTGATTTTCGGTCCGGAGAAGTTGCCTAGGGCCGCTGCCGATGCGGCAAAGTGGATCCGCCAAATCCGCGATATGGGGAGTTCGGCGCGCAGGGATCTTTCGCAGTCATCCGGCTTGGACTTTCAAGACACGATAAATACGGTGAAAAGTCTGGGCGAATACCACCCACGCAATCTTGCAGCCTCGTTGTTTTCCGACGACATCGCTTCGGAAAAAACCAAGCCGATATCAAAAACGGATAAGCCGGTATTTGACCCTGATGCGACTTAACTCTTAGCGTCGCGCTGGAGTGATGTTCAGGCTCATGCCGGCTAGACCGCGGGGCTTGGCGCTGAGTTGCACAGCGATAGCGTTCATCGCTACCGCGGCGTCGGATTGCGGGAATGCACTGACCAGCGGTTCGCCCGTGTCTCCACCTTCACGCAGGCGAACATCAAAAGGAATGTTGCCCAACAGCGGAATGGTAGTTCCGAGAGTTTTAGTGAGTCCGTCTGCAACCCTTTGACCACCGCCGGCGCCGAAAAGATCGATGGGCTCCCCGCAGTGTGGGCAAGGGAATGAACTCATGTTTTCGATGACGCCAAAAACTTTTTGATGTGTTTGCGAGGCAAGGGTGCCCGAACGAATGGCGACGTCTGCTGCGCCCTGTTGAGGCGTGGTGACCACGATGAGTTCAGCGTGGGGTAATAGTTGCGCGGTTGAAAGCGCGATGTCCCCGGTGCCCGGTGGCAGGTCAAGGAGAAGAAAGTCCAAGTCACCCCACCAGACGTCGGTGAGGAATTGCTCGAGCGCCCGGTGCAGCATCGGTCCGCGGAAAGCAACGGCCTGTTCAATCCCACCTGGCTTAAAGGACAGCATGGACATGACCCGCACGCCGTTTCCTTGCGGAGGCATGATCAAACCGTCCACCATCGTGGGTGGAGTCATCGCATTTAGAATCTTTGGAATCGAGTGGCCGTACACATCGGCGTCGAGTAGCCCGACGGTGTAACCCTGTTGAACCAGTGACACCGCGAGGTTTGCCGTTACCGAAGACTTACCGACCCCACCTTTGCCCGAGGCAATAGCAAAAATCTTGGTGAGAGATCCCGGTTTGTTGAACGGAATTTCCTTTTCGGCCCTGCCCCGCAGCGTCTCGCGCATTTTGCCACGTTGTTCATCAGACATGACATCAAGGTCAACCCGCACTTCCAGCACGCCGGGAACCTGCATAACCGCGTTGGTCACCCGTTCGGTGATCGTGGATTTCATGGGACATCCGGCGATCGTGAGGAAAATCCCGACCGCGACCAACCCGCCTTCGTGGAGTTCGACTCCCTTGACCATTCCGAGATCGGTGATGGGTCGGTTGATCTCCGGGTCATCAACGCCGGCAAGTGCTGCATTCACCGCCTCGAGGCTGATCTTGCTCTCGGAATTGTCGGACTCAGTGGGGGTGGAGGCCATGCTCTGATGGTATCGGGGACGATTGCTCTCGCACGCGGACCGGTGATTGCGCGCTTTCCATCCGATCGAGCCGATGATTTATTTCCTCCAGCAGATCACGCAATTCACCACGCAAATAGTCGCGGGTGGCCAGCTCACCCATGGCATCGCGGATGTCCGCGATCTCTCGGGCAAGGTAATCACTGTCAGCAAGAATTCGTTCATTGCGAGTCCGGTCTTCTTGAAACTGGACCCGGTCGCGGTCGGTTTGCCGATTTTGTGCCAGGAGAATTAAGGGTGCGGCGTACGAGGCTTGTAGTGAAAGCAGCAGCGTGAGAAAGATGAACGGGAAAACATCGGGCTTGAGATTAGCCGGTGCCAACACATTCCAGGCCACCCACGTAATAACGACTACGGTCATCCAGGCAATAAATGCCCACGACCCGATATAACGAGCAACCCGCTCAGACATTGCCCCAAAAAATTCTGGGTCGTAGGTTGGCCGACGGGCGAGGCCGCGCTCGAGCGGTTGATCAAGTCGCCGGTTACGCCGTGGATCTATTGGGGACTTAGCCATTGTTCACCGCCGGATCCTCATGGTCCCAACCGTCGGGAGCTTCGCGCCAACCCTGAGGCAGCATGTGGTCGACCAGGTCATCGAAGGTAACCGCCCCAACGAGTGAACCGGTTTCGTCAACAACCGGTAGCGCAACCAAGTTGTACGCTGCAAAACTTCGAGTCAAAACGGAGAGGGGTGTGTCAGGGCGCATCGGTTGTAGGGAAGTGTCAAGCAGGGCAGACACGAGTGAAGACGGTGGTTCGCGTAAGAGTCGCTGGAAATGACACACGCCCAAGTACTTACCCGTTGGGGTTTCCGTAGGTTGACGACACACATAAACCTGCGAAGCGAGTGCTGGTGAAAGATCGGGATTGCGGATTCGCGCGAGTGCGTCAGCGACGGTGTCGTCAGGCGCCAGCACAATTGGCTCACTGGTCATCATGCCGCCGGCAGAAAAATCGTCATAACTCAACAGGCGTCTGATGTCATTGGCTTCATCGGGCTCCATGCGGGTAAGGAGATCCTCGGCCCGCTCGGGGGCTAATTCGGAAATTAAGTCAGCGGCGTCATCGGGATCCATTTCTTCCAGAATATCTGCGGCCCTCTCGGCTTCAAGTGCTTCCAGAATCTCAACGCGATTCTGGTCGGTCATCTCTTCGAGTACGTCGGCTAAACGTTCATCGTCAAGTTCGCGGGCAATTTCTGTTCGACGCTTGGGGGTGAGTTCACGCAGCATGGACGCCACATCGGCTGGACGCAACGTCTCCATTGTGGCAAGTAACTGCTCGGCTGGCTGGTCGAGAACGGGTAGTGACATGTTGGTGACGTCATGCCAATCGACAATCAACTTTTCACCCCGCCGCCGGAAGCCACTCGTTGCTCGCCGCACAAAGAGTTGGTCAACGAGCCATTCCCGACCTCGTGATTGTTCAACACTGACGTCCAGGATCGTCACGGCTTCAGCTGACGCGTGCAAGGCAACCGTCCGGTCGAGGAGTTCTGCGGTGACGAGAGTCTCGTTTTTACGCTGCTCGAATCGGCGAAGGTTCACTGTTCCCGTGACAATAATTTGCCCGGCATCAATGGTGGTGACCTTGGTCATGGGCACAAAAATCCGGCGTCGCGGGGGGATTTCAACCACCAGCCCGGTGAGGCGCGCGGGCAGGGTTCCCGTTCGCAATACAACGATTGCATCCCGTACTTTGCCCATGTGGTCACCTTTGGGGTCAAATACCCCGAGGCCGTTCAGCCGGGCGAGGAATACTCGTGGATTCGTGCTCACCTGCGCAGGGTACCGCTTAGCGCGCGGATAAAAAACAGGTCGGGCTGATCGCAGGGGCACGAGGTCAATGGTGTTGGCTTCCCTTGTGAGTACCGCCGGGAACCAGGGGTCAGCCGGCAGTTCGGTGAACCTTGGACTGCCTCCAAAAGGCGATCTCGTAGCGCTAGCCGTTGCCATCGTCTTTATTGCACTCAGTGGGCCAGTGATCGCCGCAACGGCCGCCCCCGTCCTAGCAATTGCGTTTTGGCGTTGCCTCATCGGCAGTGGACTTACCGGACTGTGGGTTTGGTTCACCGACCGCGGATCCTTGCGTCGCCTGACCCCCAGGGAATGGCGACTAACGACAATTTCAGGGGTTTTTCTCGGGCTGCATTTTGCCACCTGGATCCCTTCCCTGATCTTCACTTCTGTGGCCGCATCAACCGCACTTGTCGCAACCCAACCGATCTGGGCCGCATTCATCGCAAGGGCCCGGGGGGTCCGCATGAGTAGAGGTTCGTGGATCGGAATCTGGATTGCACTTTCGGGAGTTTTGGTTTTGACCGGGGTCGACATTCGGACGGACTCCCGTCATTTAATTGGCGATGCACTTGCACTGGCTGGTGCGATTTTCGCTGCCGCGTACATGTCGGTGGGTGCCGAGGTTCGAAAGAGCGTGTCAACGGCAACCATGACTTTTCCACTTTATGGAATCGCGGCACTAACTATTTTGCCGCTCGTTTTTGTTTTCCAACAGGAGTTGGTCGGGTTTAATCTCAATGCGTGGCTGATGATTCTGGGAATTACTCTGGGAGCGCAGTTGCTCGGCCACACGTTAATGAACAAGGTGCTCGCCCGATCCTCGGCCACATTCGTTTCCCTCGCAATTTTATTTGAGATGCCCGGCGCGGCCATCGTCGCAGCGATCTGGTTGGGGCAAACCCCGCCTGTCGCAATTTACCCGGCTGCTGCATTGATCCTTGCTGGTGTAGTCGTGGTGATTAAGTCAAACCCAAAGAGTGAAACCCCGATGGAGACATCACCGATTTAGTTGTTCGGTTTCAGCGTTGCACTTTTGATTGCAGAACGCGCGAGAGTGGAATGAGAATCACCGCGGCAAAAACCGCGATGGAAATGCCCCAGGTAACGCTCACCGTGTCCGCAATCAGTCCGACCATAAATGGCGCGAAGACAAATCCGGCTCGCGAGATCCAACTCACCACGGTGATGGCAGTCTCGGGGCTGGTCCCTTTAACGCACGTTGCCGCGTGCATTGCAGCGGGAAAGAGCGTTGCGATACCAAGGCCCACCACAATGCAAGCACCAAGGTAGGCGTAAAAGTTTCCGGCCATCAAAGCTGCAGCGAGTGCTGCGGCAGTGACGGCCATACTGACTTGAGCTACGTGTCGCTCGCCGAAACGATTGACAAAACGATCGCCAACGAAACGACCAATTGTGAGTGCAATAGTGAATGCAACAACGCCAAGGCCAACCCGCGATCCGTCAACGCCGAGGTCGGTTAGGTAAATAGAAGACCAGCGTTGCGGGACATCTTCAACAATGACTGCCAGAACGGTCAACAGTCCTATTGCCGTGAGCATCGAGCCAATGTGAAATCGAGTCATTGATCCGGTGGGGGCTACCGAGCTGGGATCGATGCCGCGAAGATGATCGGCATGGATCTCTTCTGCTAGGTCAGCGTGGATGTCAACGTTATTGAGATTCGCAGGGAGCACCCAGCGAAATGTGGCTAGGACGCCGAGCAAGCCAATGATGGAGACAAAAAAGAGTGACCAGGTAAGTGAAAAATCCAGTGCGAGGGTGATTGCGCCGATGAGTGCACCAACGACTGTGCCCAGAGCCCAGAACGCGTGCATGTTGTTGATGATCGAGCGTTTGTAGAAGCGCTGGACGTGGAGCCCATGTGCGTTCTGGGCTGCGTCGAGCACCGAATCGACCGCGCCGATGGCAAAAATCACCACCCCCAGAATGAAAATACTGGGGGCTAATCCAACGAGTGGGAGGAGTGGAAGCATTAGGACCAGCGCGATCATGGAGAACTGCCCGCTGCCAAATTTACGCATCCCCGCCGCAGCGAATGGGCCGAAGAACAGCCCACCCGCCGCACCCGCGCCGAGTACTACGCCAAGGGCGAGGTCAGACATTTGCATCTGGCCCTGCAGGTCGGCTAGCCGTGGGGTGAGGGCGCTTAGAGCCATCCCGTTAAAGAAGAAAAGGAAAATTGTGGCGAATCGGGCATCGGTGAGAGCCTTCGGTGAAAGTTGGTTGTTGGACACACCCACAGCATAAGTGTGTCCTAGCCCACAGAGCTTTCTCCAAGCAAGATAAATCGTGGCTCGCTAACATACGGCTATGTCTATGACCACACCGACGCCGACGCCGTCGTCGAAAACTGAGCGAGCACTGCGCCCTCGTCGCTCTAACCTCGCCGTCCCCGGAAGTAGCGAGAAGATGCTCGACAAAGCGCGATCGCTGCCGGTTGACCAAGTCTTCATGGACATCGA
>JBDNFV010000051.1:0-1867 GCA_041689635.1 Candidatus Nanopelagicales bacterium
CAAGGTCACCCGCTCAGCGCTACAGAACGCTGCATCCATTGCAGCCCTGTTCCTGACAACCGAGGTCGTCATTGCTGAAAAGCCAGAAAAGTCTGCACCTGCAATGGGTGGCGGCGACATGGGTGGCATGGACTTCTAGTCGTCTCAGGAAGTCCGAATAAACGTGGACTTCTAGTTTCGTCAGTTTCACCGTTCTTCCAGTTGGGGAGCAACTCGCATGTTGGGTTGCTCCCCAACTTTTTGCCCGGGTCGACCCTTCTTTATTCGCACCCTCTTTATTTGCGGACGCACATCGGAAACGAATCTCATAATCTCGGTTTGCGATCCATTCGATACCACAATCCCCGTGAAACTTTCCGGCTATGCCAAAGGGCTGGTACCCCCATCGATCTATAGCGACACATATCCAAGCCTCGTCTTGTTTCTGAGCCCTCGCCAGTTGCCAACGGAAAATCTATGCTCCAAACTAGGTGGACTGTTATCAAAGTTCTCGGGAAGGGGACTGCGCCGTGCACGTTCATCAGGTTGAAGCAATTAGGCGAGATCAGTTTAAGATTTTTGAAGAGCGCGCGTATCTCAACTCCTGCTCTCAAGGTGCACTGGCTAACGAAGTCCGAGCCGCATACGGTGTGTATCTCGATCAGCTCGAGGAATTCGGTTCACTCTGGGAAAATTGGGTCGGAGTTCAAGAAGAGGTCCGTGCGCAGCTCGCCACGTTGTTTGCAACTCAAGACGATCAAGTCGCGGTAACCACGAGTGCATCCGCTGCGGTTAACGCGATTGCGAGTTGTTTTGATTTCCGTAACGGTCCGAGCAAAGTGTTAACGACGTCCCTTGAATTCCCCACTGTCGGTCAAATTTGGCACGCGCAAGAACGTAACGGAGCAGAGGTCATTCACGTACCGGCCGATCCTGATCACAGGCTGCCGGCCGAGCGCATCGCAGCAGCAATTGACGACAACACGGCAATTGTTTCGATCACGCACATCTGTTATCGAAATGGCGCCATGAACGACATTAAGGCGATTGTCAACGCCGCCCACGAACGCGGTGTTCCAGTCCTTGTCGACGCCTACCAGTCCACTGGGGCGGTGCCTATTGACTTTGAGGACCTCGGTGCTGATTTCTTGGTGGGTGGAGTACTCAAATACATGTTGAGCAGTCCCGGTATCGGTTTTGCCTTGGTCAACAATAAAACGGTGTCTGATCTGATTCCGACAACAACTGGCTGGTTTGCCGCGCGAGATATTTTTTCGATGGACATCTCTAAATATGATCCGGCCAAAGATGCGCGAAGGTTTGAAGCCGGAACCCCAAATGTCCCTAGCCTGTACGCGGCTAAAGCTGGACTGAAATTCCTGCTTGAGGTTGGTGTGGAAAATGCCTGGGGCGTCTCGAGTGCGCTACATGAGCAATTGCGTGCGGGTGTTAGCGAGCTAGGTGGAATATGCGCAACGCCGGACGGACCAGATGAGCACGGCCCAATGTTAGCAATCGCATCAACCGATGAACACGCTCTGGTTAACGCGATGGCCAAAGACAACGTGGTGGTCTCAAGTCGCGATGGGAACGTCCGGGTCAGCCCGCATTTCTACAACAACACCGCAGATATTGACTTTGCCCTGGCTTCCATGGCAAAAAATCGACATCTCCTTGTCACCAACTAAAGGCGCCGAAGAAGAAGTCCACAATCGATCCGGCGAATAGTAAGTTATGAACATGGAATTGCTGGGCTCGTTCACTTTTTTAGCAATTGATGGAGCTGAAGTGCGGCTGAAGAGCGGCAGCTCACGACTGATGAACGTGGAGATCAAAGCGCCGGTGCGCTCGGGATCCCTTGAAATTGTCGATTCGATTGCAACCATGA
>JBDNFV010000052.1:0-1141 GCA_041689635.1 Candidatus Nanopelagicales bacterium
AGGAAAGTAAAACCACGCAATCAAACTTGAATCACGCAGTAACCATCCGGTGAGGTCAACATCTCGATCGCCGATATTACGAACAACTATAAATTCGCCGTCAATGTTTTCATTATCGTTACCGTCGGCATCCCAATTGACAATGACACTGATGGTGGCCTGTGGTTGTTCAAGCGGACCGCAATAATTTGGGCTCCAGATTCCACGCTTCTCAATTTGGGTTTGCGCAATCATGACGCGGTATTGATGGGAGAGAGCGGCCTCGTTTTTGATGGTGAACCACATGGCCAATCCGGATTGGGCAACAACTGCTTGGACGTCAATGTCGTACCGCTCGGTAAGTGGATTCCAGGCGAATGCGTAGCGTTGAATCCGGCCGCGATTTTCGGACGATTTATCGAGTGAACGCAACTGGACTTTGGTTCCGGACTGCAAGACAGATTTCAAGACATCGGTTGCTTCTGCGCCCCCGCACATGTCTTTGTCCCGGTGTACGTTATTGAACCCTCGAACTTCCGGTGTGTTCACACCCAACAGCCGAATAGTTACATACTCGCTCGTTCCACTTTCAATAAAACGAAATGTGTCACCGTCTGACACGACGTCAACAACACCGGTCTCTTGAATTGGTATTTCGAGGTAGCGAAGTTGCCCTGGGTCTGGGGTATCAGCCTGTGAAGCGGGGGACAGGAGAGCGAGCACAAGCGCCAGCGCCGTTGCTGTAACGAATGGCTTAATCACCCAAACACCATAACCCGGCGAGGGAGCAAAGCTGGCCTCGGACAGATAGCAATGCAGAAAATACGTTAGACAATGGGTCTAGGCTGCGACTAGCCAATAACGAAGGGTCGTCAATGCCGAAAATGCAAATTATTACCGCAAACAGCATTATCACCATGAATCCGACTCAACCACGGGCAGAAGCGGTCGCGTTTGACGTGGACACGAAATTAATCATCGGAATCGGGACCCTCGAGGAGTGTCAAGCCGCAGCACCCGGTGCAACAGTCACCGACATTGGTGCGGCAACTCTTATGCCGGGTTTTGTCGAGCCGCACAGCCACCCGTTCGTGAGTGGGCTTGCGACACAGCCACCCGCTTACTGGATCGCACCCTACGTCGGGTTCCCCAATTATTCAGA
>JBDNFV010000053.1:0-4202 GCA_041689635.1 Candidatus Nanopelagicales bacterium
CCTTGAGCGCAATAGCAAAGAAGGTTCAGATTGGTTCACCCTTTCCGCTGATGACAGGGGTCTAGGAATTCCATCCAAGGATCGAGAAATGGTTTTTGATAGCTTCAGCCTCCGGAGAATTCGGCCTTGGCACGAACATAGATGACAGTCCACTTGGTGGCTTGTGAGTATTCATTTCGGCTCCGGTTAGACCCCGTCAGTTCTCAGTTCACGCAAGTGGCTCGCTTCAGCGAATGAAAACATGCTGGAGTTTCCATCGGGGAACCACGCCAGTGATGTCAGCGAGCAGGGGGGCAACTCCATCCGAAACGCTGACTCAAGCGGGGCACCCGTCGCGATTCCGGTCATAAGTTTGATCGGCGAAACATGGGAAACAATCAGAATTGTCTGTGCCGGGAATTGCGCGATGACAGTCTCGCGACCTCGATTTACCCGATCACGACATTGAGCCAGTGACTCCCCGCCCGGGGGTGCCACACTCATGTTCGCCAGCCATTCACTCAACTCGTTTGGCCATCTCTCGCGCACCTCCGCGAAGGTGTGACCATCCCAATCGCCGAATGAACATTCAGCAAAGTCAGCATTTTCTGTGACGTCGAGTCCGGTAACTTCCGCGACAATGTGTGAGGTTTGAAGCGTCCGCAGGATGGGTGATGAAACAATATGACTGACGTTGCCGCGGATTTTGACCTCGTGAGCAAGTGCCTGTGCTTGCTTGATTCCAATGGGGGCAAGGGGAACATCAACTCCGCCGGAACCACTAAATCTTTTTTCAAGCGAATATGTAGAGGCACCATGACGTGCCATGAGTGTCGTCACCGGCGTACCCAGATCAGCCCAGCCAATCATCACCCGCGGTCGTGCTCCCAGTGCCTCTTTGGCGATATCTTGTGCTTGCAATTCTTGAACCGAACCCAATAGGTCCTCTCGCGAAAGAGCATTCAATTCTGAGGTGTAGTGACGCTTGACACGGACTGGTGTGACTCCGTCGAATTGATCGAGTACTTCATTCACCAAGGCATCGGCGGCTCGGTTTTGCTCCCGTGGCACCCAGGTGTAAGTGACCTGCCCGGCTGGCATGACCCCCCGGGCGGCTCGGGCGAGGTCACGCATGTTGGGGTGCTTGATTTGCCAACGTCCTGACATTTGTTCAACGACCAGTTTGGAATCAAGCCTGACTTCAACACATGCATCTGCATCAATCTCAGCGGCGGCTTGTAATCCAGCGATTGCTCCCCCGTACTCCGCGACGTTATTCGTAGCAATCCCAACCGACTCGCCTAATTCAATCAGGACTTGTCCGGTTAACGCATCACGGACGAGTGAGCCAAATGCAGCCGGGCCGGGATTGCCTCGACTTCCGCCGTCGGCTTCAACAATTAAGTCCCGGGGCACTAATTAAATCCCTGAGTCTGAGGTTCTGATCAGGATGCATCGACACTCTTCACACTGAATAACGGTGTCCAGTGTTGCTGTTTTAATTGCACCCAGTTCCTGTGGTGGAATCGTCAGTCGACAACCTTCACATTGGCCACGGTGCAATTTTGCTGCGCCCATCCCTTGATGACCTTTACGGATTTTTTCATAAAGCGCCAAGAACTCCGCTGGCATAGTGCAGGCAAGACTCTCTCGTTCGGTATGAACGTCGGTGAGATCTACAGTCAAGGCCGCGAGTTCTGAGTCGAGTGTGGTACTTACTGCTGCCAGTTGGGCGGCAAATTCGCTCTTCTGCTGGGCGAGCACCTGCACTGCCGCTTTCGCGCCTTCTACCCGTTCCATCACTTCGAGTTCAACGTCTTCCAGGTCACTCTGACGCTTGGCCAGTGACTCAAGTTCATGTTGAAGATTTGACAGTTGCTTCGGGTCGTTGATCTCCCCCGAGTTCAGCATTTCCTGGTCCTTGGTGACTCGCTGGCGCACCACGCCAACATCGCCTTCTGCCTTGAGTGCTTCACGTTGGAGGTCGCTCAGGATCACTTCGGCGGCAATGTGTTGGTCTCTCGCGCGGGCAAAATTCGTTTCAAGTCTTGATTTCATGTCAATGGCCGGGAGAGTGGACCGCTTGTGTTCCAGTTGGGCGACTTCGGTGTCTTTGCTTTGTACGACAAGGAGTTGCAGTTGAATCTGCGGTTCAATGTTCAAGGCAATCTCCTAATAGAACTGTTCTGGCGGCTCTTGAGTTATTCGGCGGTTAGGGAACAGTGCCCGGTCCATGGATCCGTCCGAACCGAGGAGACCAATGTACCCACCGTCTCTCCCAGTTCGCGTTGCACCAATGCGGCAACCGCCGACACCCACGGCCACTCGGTGGCGAAGTGCGATGCGTCAATCAGGGCGCATTGATCACGCGGGTGATCAAGGACCCGGTGGTGCTTAAGGTCAGAGGTAACGTAGACGTCGGCTAATTGCGAGGCCAGTGGTAACAAAAAGTCACCGGAACCCCCACAAACGGCAACCATGTCAATGATTTTATTGGGATTTCCTGCATATCGGATTCCACCAGCGGTCGTTGGCAATGATTGGGCAACATGCTGGGCAAATTGCACCAGAGTGGTGGTTCTGGGTAGCCGGCCAATACGTCCAGCACCGGTGAACGGTGTTGACCCGGGTTCCATTGGCACACACTCGACCAAACCCAGCGCCGCTGCAAGGGCGTCAGAGACGCCCGGGTTTGCGTGATCGGCATTGGTGTGGGCGTTGAAAAGTGCGATTCCGTGCGAGATCGCCTCGTGAACCACCCGGCCACCCGAGGTATCCCGCGAAACTCCATGGACACCGGTGAGAAAAAGTGGGTGGTGGGTGACAACAAGGTCGGCTTGGACCTCTATCGCTTCGTGGATCACTTCGATTGTTGGATCCAGCGCGAAAAGGACCCGTTTAACGGTCGCGGCCGGGTCACCGCAGATCAAACCGACACTGTCCCAGGCGTCTGCGCTTTCAGGTGGATAGCGGGTGTCTAGAAAAGCGCACAGGTCAGCAACGATGGGCATATTGACAGATTACCCAGCGCGAGAATCGCGGTTGGAGTCACCCATCGGGTAAGTCCAGCCGCGTTCTTTTGAGCGGGTCGGCCTTGTTGTTCAGCCCGCCAAGCACGCCGGGTCATACAGAGCCTCCGGGATCATCGAATCACTTGGGAAGCTGCCGTCGGTGTAGGTACCGCAGACATCTGCGGCGCTCTTGGGGATCCAGAACTGGCCTTCAGCCTCAAAGATCATCATGGCCGGAGCGCCCGTTTCACCTTCGGCCGGGTCGGCTGAGGCATAAGCCCAACCGCTATCGCACTTGTAGTCGGTGACCGTGTAATTGGCGAATGCTGGATCGCCATTTACTGCCACAGCAATTGCGGTGTCACTGCACTCAACCATGCCGCCAACTGCTGCTTCATCCGTTGAGTCACTTGAACAACCAGCAAGTACCAGAGAAGCAGCTCCAAGGAGCGCAATACCAGAGAGTACAAATTTCATGGGATTCCTTTCAGAGTTTGTCGCTGACAAAAACCTGTGAACGTACTACAGGATAACTCCTCGAGCCTGGTCTCTCAGTATTGAAACCCAGCATCAACTTCGAGTAAGTCTCTTGCGACCGGTGATCAAGAAAATCACAACCGCGCACACGCTCACCACCAGGAACAGTGCACCATAGGAACCCAGCACCGGACCAAGCGCGTGCGAAACAATAAAACCGCCAACAACAACCACGACGCCCATTAACGTTCGTGGCGCACCGGCTATGCGGTTCATCAGAAACAATGCATAAGCACCAATCCCCATCATGACCAGCCCGCCGAGCCAGCGGACATTTGTCAGATCTGCAACGGCAAATCCCAGTGTCAGTGCAACAAAGATAAGGAGTGCTGGCATGGCCCGCGCAACATTGAATTCGTATTTCACAATTGGAATCCTCCACAACCCAAGTTTGATTTACTCAACAGCAACAATCGCCGGAGCCTATCCGTCCCATTCCTGGGCTCCGTGACCAGCGCGGGTGCGGCCTCATGTAATCTTGCGCACTTCGGGCGTGTAACTCAGTTGGTTAGAGTGTCTTCCTTACACGGAGAAAGTCGGGGGTTCGAGTCCCTCCGCGCCCACCGTTCACCCCACCCGCCGACTTTCCCAGAATCGGGGAAGGATGGATAAAAAGGCGAATATATTCGCCGTTTTTATCAGTCTGATCCCGATTCTGGTCCTCGCTTTCCGTCC
>JBDNFV010000054.1:0-2188 GCA_041689635.1 Candidatus Nanopelagicales bacterium
GCCCGACATGTTTCTCCGTTGGTGCGACCCGATGATGTTCTTATTGCACTGAAGCAGGTGGGAAATCTCGTGCCGCTGACACCCGTAAGGGTGACCAGGCTGGCGCAGGGTCCACTGACCGAAGTGAGTATGTCGATCGGGGATCCATTTGATCCTGATCGAGTGCTTGGATAGCTCAACATCATGTGGCGGTAGGGGAAGTCGCAGCGCATCACGCGCGAACCCCGATCGCAGCCCCAAAAGCTTGTAGTAGCGCGCATCACCCTGTGATCGTGCTGCACACGGACCCGAATGCGGGTGATACCGCATTCCTAAAGGAGCGACCATAATGGTCGAAGAAACACCCGTATTACCCGTCGCACCAGTCGTCAAAAAAACTCGTCGTGCCGCTTCACGGCCGGCCGGCCCCGCAGTTATCGCGCCAGCAGCACCAAAAATGAAGCCCGCTGACAAGGTTGAATCTGCGGAAAAAGTTGTGTCCGTTGACAAAGCTGAGCCCGCTGACAAAGCTGCTAAAAAAGTGGCCAAGAAGGCCGCCAAGCCAAAGGCGCCGCTGTTCCAGGTCGCCGCCGAAATCCCCGCAGCACCCAAGAAAGTCAGTGCGCCGGTGAAAGCAAAAGGCAGAGTCGCCAAAAAGGCGATCATTGCCGTCCCGCAGGAGAGCGAAACCCCGCCGGAAGCGCAGTCAACGGACCCACAGGATGATGGCGAAGAGTCATCGAAAAATCCTCGCCGTAGGCGTGGCGGCCGTGGTCGCCGTCGCAAGCCTGATGGCAGCGTGGATTCGACGACCGATGAAAACCCCGCGGATGAAGAGGAAGCACACGATTCCGAAGATGAGTCTGAAAGTGATTCAACGCAGGACGACGAAGATCCAACGGGTGCCGGCACCAAACGTCGGCGCCGCCGTCGTCGCGCCGGACAGGATGATGAAAGCGAAACAGATGACCCCAACACCGTGGTCCGAGTTCGTGAGCCCCGCCGCAAGCAAAGTGAAGACATTAAAGGCTCAACTCGCATCGAAGCCAAGAAGCAGCGTCGCCGTGAAGGCCGTGATCAGGGTCGTCGCCGTGCACCGATCCTGACCGAGGCTGAATTTCTGGCCCGGCGTGAGTCGGTTGACCGCGTTATGGCGATTCGTCAACAAGGGGATAAAACTCAAATCGCGGTCCTCGAAGACGGCGTACTGGTTGAACATTACGTAACGCGCGGCTCAGCAACCTCACTTGTCGGCAACGTGTACATCGGCCGGGTCCAAAACGTTCTCCCCAGCATGGAGGCAGCCTTTGTCGACATTGGTAAAGGTCGCAATGCGGTCTTGTACGCGGGCGAAGTTAATTGGGACGCCGCCGGACTTGAAGGTAATGAGAAGCGAATTGAATTAGCCCTCAAACCGGGTGACCATATTTTGGTGCAGGTAACGAAAGACCCGGTTGGTCAAAAGGGTGCCCGGCTCACCAGCCAGATTTCACTACCCGGTCGATTCTTGGTTTACGTCCCGGATGGTTCAATGACTGGAATTAGTCGCAAGCTCCCCGAAAATGAGCGCAATCGCCTCAAGGCAATTCTTAAGCGTGTCATGCCAGAAGACGCCGGAGTGATTGTGCGTACGGCTGCCGAAGGTGCCCCGGAAGAAGCACTCGAACAAGATGTGCAGAGATTGACGGCGCTCTGGGAAGATATTTCCAGCAGTAACAACAGCACCAATGCGCCATCCATGTTGTACGCGGAACCTGATATTGCGATCAAGGTAGTGCGAGATATTTTCAATGAAGATGTTAATCGGATGGTCGTGTCTGGTGATACCGCCTGGACAACCGTTGATGCTTACATCAGCGCTGTTGCTCCCGACCTTTTAGACCGGCTTGAACATTGGACCGATTCCAAGGATCTCTTTACGCAACTTCGAGTTGACGAGCAGATACTCAAGGCACTGGATCGCAAGGTCTACCTGCCTTCTGGCGGCTCACTTGTCATCGACCGCACCGAGGCGATGACCGTTGTTGACGTCAACACCGGCAAGTTTACCGGTGCCGGTGGCAACCTGGAAGAAACCGTCACCAAAAATAACGTTGAGGCTGCCGAAGAAATCGTGCGTCAACTTCGACTGCGCGATATCGGTGGAATTATCGTTGTCGACTTCATCGACATGGTCCTGGAGAGTAATCGGGATCTCGTCCTGCGCCGA
>JBDNFV010000055.1:0-3415 GCA_041689635.1 Candidatus Nanopelagicales bacterium
GCAGCAATCGGATCGTCGCGGACAGCTTTCCAGACCCGCCCTTGACGGCCACGGATCAAGTTCATCGCGGCAAAGGCCACCAGACACGCGACGGCTATCGCCATAGACGCTTGCCAACGTTCCAAGATGAAGCCCACATCAAAGGAATCCGTGACGCCCGTGGGGTCAGCCGCTACATCGATGCTGGGTTCGATACCGGGTTCGATACCGGGTTCGATACTGGGGTCCGCTGCTGGATCTGTGCTTTCTAGTGTCAGATCGTTGCCGTTTGTTAAATCCTCGGTTGTGAGCAGGTCACCCTCGGTCAGCATGTCTTCGGCTGATGTGGCCGCGTTGGGATCGACTCCCTGGTCGAAGCCGGAAAGATCCAACTCCGCATATTGGTCTTCAACGGGTGCGATAGTTGGATCTAGCCCAGGCTCTGCCACCGGGTCGATCGTGTCGGTTGCTTCGGCGGCGGCGGCCGCAGCATAACCACCCTGCGGGTAGGGGACGGTCAACATCAGCCCATTTTCCCCACCGAGAAGGCTAGGGAATCTATTCGTAATTGCAGGCACACCAACCGCGAGACCCAAAGTTAAACCGGCAAGGTAAGGACCTTTGAGCCGCGCCGCAAGTCCACCGACGACTCCACCGATCAAGATCCCACCCAATCCAGCAAACACCATGGACCAGACGGCATTCCATGGCCAGCCGAAAATGGGCACGGTTTGCCAGTTCATCGAGGTAAGTGCAAATACGTATCCACCGACGGCCATCAGGGCGCCATTTCCGAGCGAAACCTGACCCGAAAGCCCTACCAAAATTGTCATGCCGAACATCGCCGTGGCGTACATGGCAACCAACGCAAGATAAGAACTGTAGAGCGGGTCAATGTTGTTGTTTAGTAACAAGAGGAGCAGCCAAACCACTCCGACGATTACCGCATGCCAGAGGATGCGATTGCCGGGGAAGGTGCGCAGATTTTTCACCCTGCTCACGGTGTTCATACGGACCTCGCCCCGTGGTGACTAAAGACACCATCAGGTTTGACTAAAAGGTTGACTGCAAGCAGAACGAGTGCAACGACCGGCGCATTACTGGCGTCCGTGTAACCCGAAACCAAAGAAATTACCAGTCCGGTGCCGATTCCAAAGGTCACGGCACCGATGAGAGAGTCCAACCCGCCAATAACGGCTGCGGTGAACGCGAACACCAGCAGAATGTCAAAGCTATTTGGTGAGATCGTTGAGACTGGTGCAATGAGCACGCCACCAACCGCACCTGTTGCCCCGGCAATTGCCCAACCGGTGATCAACATTCGGTTGACCCGAACGCCCGAGAGCCGGGCCACCTCTGGATTGAAAGCCGAGGCTCGCATCGAGAGTCCGAGGGATGTTCTGGTGAAAAGCAAGGTAAGACCAACAACAAGTACCGCTGTCACCGACCACACCAAAATGTCGTACCACGACACGGGCCAGATCCGGCCAGCAAATTCAAGCCCGGCATTTGACACCGGTGGAATGAATCCTTCTGGGTCACCGCCCCAGATCATGCCGGCTGCGGCTTGTAGGGAAATCAATACACCGAAAGTGGCGATGATGGCGCCGGTGGTATCGCTGTTTTTTACCGGGCGAATGACCAAGAAGAAGACGAGGACGCCGAGAACAAGTCCGGCTCCAAATGCAGCAACAAGGGCCAGCAGCCAGTTTCCGGTTGATTGCAGAACGGTCAGAGCTATGTAGGTCGTGAACATGGCCTGACCAACTTGGGCGAAGTTGACCATGCGGGTTGAACGCCACACCAATACAAGGGCGAGTGCCATTAACGCTATGACGGCGCCACTGCTAAAACCGCCGAGGAGGTAATCGATAAAATTAGTCATGACCTAATACCCCAAGTATGCATGTCGAAGTTCCTCATCGGATGCTATTTCAGCCGCTGGGCCAGACTTGACAACTTCACCCAGATGGAGCACTACGCCCGTAGTCGCTACCCGGAGTGCGGTTACCGCATTTTGTTCCACCAACAGCACGGCCAGATGAGTCTCAGCTGCGAGACGGCTGACCAACTCGAGGATTTGGGTCACGATCAATGGCGCAAGGCCCAGTGAAGGTTCGTCAAGCAGAAGACACTTCGGGTCTGACATTAGGGCCCGGCCGATCGCCAACTGCTGTCGTTCACCGCCGCTCAACGTGTCGGCGCGCATACTCGCCCGTTCCCCCAGTATCGGGAAAAGATCGAAGACAAGATCTCTCGATGCTCCACGATCGGACTTGCTGCGCCACAGTCCACCTAGACGCAGGTTTTCTTCGATTGTCAATTCCGGAATGGTGGATCGACCTTCTGGAACCAATGCCATTCCATTACGCACAATGTCTTCGGGCTTGTGGCCGGAGATTGAAACGCCGTCAAAAAACACCTGCCCGGACTGGGGTGTGACAAGGCCGGCAAGAGTACGCATGAGAGTTGATTTGCCGGCGCCGTTAGCACCGATGACGGCGGTTACTTCACCGCGTGGGACCACGAGGCTCATGCCATTCAGTGCTTTGACCGCGCCATAAGAGACACAGAGATCAACTGTTTCCAACATCAGTGTTCACCTCCGTCATCACCCAAGTAGGCGGCAAGCACTGCAGGATTAGTTCGCACTTGTTCGGGCGTACCGGATGCGATGACTTTGCCGGCATCGAGTACCCAAATCAGATCACAGACTTCCATGACCAGTTCCATGTGGTGCTCCACTAGCAGAACCGTGCGTTCTGGAGTCCAACTTCGAATCATTCTGCCGAGCTCGGCCATGTCTGCGGCGCCGATACCGCCGGCAGGTTCATCAAGCAAAAGAACTTTGGGATCGGAAATGAGACTTCGAGCAATCGCGACTCGCTTTTGCACGGGGTAGGGCAATTCGCTCGGATAACGTTCCGCGGCATCCGCGATGCCAAACTCAGCCATGACTTCCAGGGCTTCGGCGCGCAATTTATTTTGGGCTGCATCCGCCCACGGCGCACCAAAGGAATCAGCAACGATCCCACTTTTAACGCGAGAGGAGCCGCCCAGCATCACATTTTCTAGGGCCGTGAGGGATGCAAAGAGCCCAACCCCTTGCAAAGTCCGTGAAATACCCAACTTGGTCAAATGGTGGGTTTTGATGTGTTTAAGTTTCTTGCCATCAAATCTGACATTGCCTTCGTCAGGGGTTAAAAAACCACTCATAATGTTGAACACCGTGGTCTTGCCCGCACCGTTGGGGCCGATGAGTCCGGTAACGGCGCCCTCGGGGACACCAATGCTCACGTCGTCGAGAATCTTGAGCCCACTGAGTGTGATGCTGATGTTTTCAACGGCGAGTAACGGATGCGTCAGTGGCAAAACATATTTCACGTGTGCGTGGCATCCTTTCATATGTTGAATAAGCGTCTGAGCCCCGATATTA
>JBDNFV010000056.1:0-1925 GCA_041689635.1 Candidatus Nanopelagicales bacterium
GATTCCTGCTACTTACTTTTTTCAGGGGCGAGTTGCGCGGTTGGATTCCTGTGCACCGATTGAACGAACAAACAATCGCGCTCAAAAGTATTCTGCGTGACAATGAATTATTTTCCGATGAACCCCGCGGAAAATCCCTCATGCGGCTCACCGCCTGGTCGCTTGTGCTCCGCGAAAACCTTGAATCAAACCAAACTGTAATTTCTTGGGTCCCCGACGACGGTGATCCAATTAATCAATTCAAATTTGAAGTGGGTGCACCCGCATGGACGACACATTGGGTGACGTGCCGTGTTCGGCGAGATTTGACGTAATCTTGCTCCTGATCAACTTGTTGAGAAACTCGCGGCTCCACTCGAACATTGCACTCCTCATCACAGGATTCAATGTTAGTCAGGTGGCGCGAAGGTCCCTGGCTGAGAGTTCTCGACTATGTCTGACCACGCGGCCTTTGATCCCGAGTAGCCGGTGAGGACCGTGAAGTAAGTGATCCCGATCGCGGCAAGGATTAAGACTGCGCCAAAAACTTTAAGCCAGAGTGGTCGGTTGCGGTTGAGCGGGACTCCGCGGGCGAATATCCAAAACACAACTAGCAAGACCAGAAATACCCAGGCTGCGATCGGGAATACGTCACCGTAAGCAGCGTGCTCTTCTGACCAACCCACCCGTCCGGCCAGTGCATTGCCGGAGAGCTCTGCAACCACGCTTGCGATAACCCCGACGGTGGCCCCGATCACGGTGGCAGCCCCAAAGAGTCGCAAGGCTTTTGGTCGGGCTGCAATCAGAATCGCTCCGATTGCTGAAAGCGGAATCAGCACGACGGCCACATGGACAACGAGTATGTGGACCGGCAGTCCAGCAAACGTGTCAAACACGAAGGGAGCCTACTCTCATGCAACTCCCTTGGGTGGGGAGTGACATTGCATGGGCTGAAGCGACACCGGACACACATCGGACGTCCTTGCAAGTTAAACTCACAGATTCAACGCTGCATAGATGAGTGATGTGAAGACGGGGGACGATTCAGTGGCGAAAAACTCAACTAAACGCGGACGACGCGCATTGTGGTTGGCAGTTGGCGCCGCGATCGTGTGGCTGATGATCGGTAGTTGGGCTGGCCCTCTCGCTGGGAGCCTGTCCGACGTTCAAGAAAACGACAATGCAAGCTTTCTTCCTTCCTCCGCTGAATCCACCGTCGTCAATGGTGAACAAGCCCTTTTTGCCGACAACCCTTCTATCCCAATCCTGACGGTGATCACCCACCCCGATCGTTCACCATTGATCGCAGCGGATCAAGCCACCATTACGGAGTTCCTCACCGGTGTCCCGGAATTGACTCTTGCTGACGGCTCGCGGGTTGGTTCCTATCTCGATTCGCAGCAACTCTTCCCACTCCCTTCCGAGGATGGCAAAGCTCTGCTCGTCAATATCTCGGTCAACGGTGACCTCGGTGGCGAACGAAATGCCCTTGGTGAATTCGCATTCATTGAAATTACCAATCTGATTCGTGACTATGCCGTCCAATTCGATACCCTCCAAATCAATGTCACCGGACCGGGTGGTTTCCTTGCCGACCTGATCAAAGTCTTTGGTGCTATTGATGGCGCCCTGCTGCTGGCTACCGCAATTGTCGTCGCGATCATTTTGATTTTTGTCTATCGCAGCCCGGTGCTGTGGTTAATCCCATTAATTTCGGCCGGCTTCGCTCTCGCTGTTGCCAGCGGAATTGTCTATGTCTTAGCGGACAACGACGTTGTGGTGCTCAACGGTCAGAGCCAGGGAATCTTGACAGTTTTGGTGTTCGGCGCAGGAACGGACTATTCGCTATTACTTGTCAGCAGGTACCGGGAAGAGTTACACAAATACGCCGTCCATACCGATGCAATCGGTGCGGCTATCAAAGGTGTCCGCGCGCCGATTATTGC
>JBDNFV010000057.1:0-9678 GCA_041689635.1 Candidatus Nanopelagicales bacterium
GTGGTGAATGGGCCAATGGTGTGAAAAAGTCTTTCACCTACCGGAAAACCCTCCCGCCAGGCAGCGCTGGCGGGAGGATCTCCGTGGTAACTCAAAGCACCATATTCGGCGGGCATCTACTTTTGGGCCGCCGCAAAACCGATTTCGAGATCGGCCAGAATGTCGGGCAAGCCTTCAATTCCAACGGCGAGTCGCACCAGGCCCGGCGTCACGCCACCTGCGATTTGTTCTTGTGGCGTCAGTTGCGAATGCGTGGTGGAGGCTGGGTGAATAACCAGGCTTCGCACGTCACCAATATTGGCGACATGGCTGTGCAAAACAAGGCCTTCAACGAACTTCTTACCAGCGTCGACTCCCCCGTTGATTTCAAAACTGAGGACGCCACCGGTTCCCTTTGGCGCGTACTTCTGACCGTTGGAATACCACGGACTTGACGGCAGACCTGCGTAATTGACGGAAAGAACTTCAGGCCGCTTTTCTAGCCACTGTGCTACCGCCAAAGCGTTTTCGGTGTGTCGTTGGACCCGCAGCGAGAGCGTTTCTATTCCTTGGGCAATCAAAAACGCATTAAACGGAGAAACAGCGGAGCCAAGATCACGTAAGAGCTGTACTCGTGCCTTCAGGATGAAGGAAAGATTTACGCCGAATGCCCCACCGACACCAAGGTCACGGGCATAGACCAGACCGTGGTAACTAGGATCAGGCTGGTTGTAGTTGGGGTAACGCTCCGGGTACTGGGCGTAATCAAATGTTCCAGCGTCAACGATGACGCCGGCGATCGCAGTTCCGTGACCACCCAAATACTTCGTTGCCGAATGCACCACGATGTCAGCACCAAATTCGAATGGCCTAATGAGGTACGGAGTCGCAACCGTATTGTCAACGATAAGTGGCACCCCAAATTCGTGAGCAACGGCTGCGACACCGGCGATATCTAAAACGTCATTTCTGGGATTCGACAACGTCTCCCCATAAAACGCTTTGGTATTTGGCCGGATAGCGGCTTTCCATGATTCGAGGTCATCGGCATTTTCCACGAATGAAACTTCAATGCCCATTTTCGGCAAGGTGTAGTGAAATAGGTTGTAGGTGCCGCCGTACAGACTGGCACTGGAAACAATATGGTCGCCAACTTCAGCCACGTTAAGAATCGCGATCGTCTCAGCAGCCTGTCCACTAGCCACGAGTAGTGCGCCAACGCCACCTTCGAGAGCGGCAATGCGATTCTCGACCGCTGCCTGAGTGGGATTCATGATTCGCGTGTAAATATTTCCCAGTTCCTTGAGTGCGAACAGGTTTGCGGCATGTTCGGTGTCCTTGAAAACGTAGGACGTCGTTTGATAGATCGGCAAAGCACGTGCACCCGTAGCTTCATCGGGGGTTTGTCCAGCGTGAATTTGTTGGGTATCAAAAGTCCATTGATCAGTCATTGTTTACTCCTTAAGTTGTTTGCGGATTGAAAAACGAAATAACGCATAAATGCACCATGTCCACCTGGGTCTGCGCCGAGCAATACCTTGTACTCAGGTGGAGGTGCCGTGACAGCTGCTACACATGGAAACCCTCAATCGGTCTGGGGCCTCGCCTGATGCAAGACCCGCGCTTGCCACAAAAAATGTGACCAGGTCTCCACCGGGAGCACCCCACCGCGGTTGGAGGGTTGCCGTCTAGCTAGCCGGGGCTTAACGCTGGACTCTTGACCTAGGGGAACTATATCTGCATATTGCTCGTTACCCAACATCACATCCAGCCAGACATTGACTCCGGGTCAAGGCGTTGATGCTTTCAAGCCAAAAATCCGGTGAAAGTGCGTAGTCAAGAGCAGCGCGAATCATGGTCGCCAGTGGGTAGTGTGGTGCGTCAATGAGGGCTCGCTCGAGACACATATTTGCCATGGCGCCATTTCCGTTGAGCCACCAACAGATTGCCGCACTCGTCGCCACGGGAGCACTTCGATCCGAATCGAGTTTGGGCAAAATTCCGGTCAGCAACCGAGCGAGCCGATCCCGGTCAAATACGCCATTGGCCATGTCCCACAGGATCGAATCCCGGACCCGCAGGTCCCCTATGGCCACCACAAGGCGAGCAAGTTCGGTATCGGTTGCGGGCTCACCCGTTTTCTGCAAAAGATCGTGGACGAACTGACTTTCTGCAACCCGCCATGGCGTGCGTTGTTCTATTGGTGGCAGTTCCGCTAACTCCGAGAATGAGATGAATTCACCTGGATTACGTTCGCAGCCCGCAGCACGAACCGCTCGACTCAGGTGGGTGTCGATCCGGGTGAGGTGTGGATCGCAGTCGCTGCTGCAATCACGTGAATAAACACGTTGACCAACGAAAATAAAAGTGTGGAGCACATCAATGTTTGATTCGCCAAGTGCGCTTTCGACTCGATCAATGCCCACCTGAATCCTTGAGTCCATGGTGTCCTGACACACTACGAGTTCCGCTTGGTCGGCACGGTACGTCCGACCGGGTTCCATAAAGAGGTCAAGATCTGACCGACTTAACTCGTCGGGTGTTAGGAATGCGTCGATGTCGCATCTTTGAGTCAGCACAGCGTTTCCGCGCCGACTCCAACGAATAATCAAACTATTCGCCGGGTAGAAGCCGAATGAATGAATCAGTTCATTGATGGTTTCTGCGGCTAGATCAATATCAAGATCATGTGATTGCATGGTGAGTGTCATGAGATAAATCTGGTTTTTGGCGTGCATTTATGGAAGACGCAAAAGAACATGTGTGGATTGCAAGACGCTCTTGCGCGACGTGTGCACAACCCGGTTTACCAGCTAGTCACACCCGCGGAAACACGCTCGCGTAATCCCAATATTTAGCCGTAATTCCATCACCGGATGACGCACCACGAAAACGCCTGCTCACCCAAGGCCACCCATGATTCTTAGTCCATGTGAGATGCCCAATCATTCGGTCAGGAAACGATGATTGCGGTATGTCATCGGGTGTCACCAACCAATTCCCACCACCCCACCCCAACGCCTGCAGTGCCGCCTGCGACACCAATTCATGGCCGCGTGGATTCAGGTGCAGTCGATCCTGATCCCAGATCCGGGGGTCATCGAAAACCTCACGGTCCCAAAAGTCAACCAAATAACAGTCATATTCAGCCGCAATAGCCACGGTTGCTGACCGTAAACCCGCAAACCGATCGCTGATTAGTCCCATGACCTTTGACGTCCGAGCCGGATTGCCGAAAGCAAAAAGTACTACGTCATGACCACCAGCCCGCAGTTCCCGAACCGCCCGCTCGATGTCGGTTGCCCTGGCATCAAGATCAAATGACCCACGCATTGCGTCATTGATTCCACCAGCAAATGACACCAACGTTGGATTCAACTCAAGGGCTCTGGGAACCTGCTCCGTGAGCATCTGTGGTAGCAGTCGCCCGCGAACTGCCAGATTCGCATAACGCAGTGGATCAGTCTGGGTGCCGTAGGTGTCGGCGAGTTTGCTAGCGAGTCGATCGGCCCAACCAAGGTAGTTGCCATTCACTCCAGGGTCGGCCACCCCTTCGGTGAAACTGTCCCCGATCGCGACGAATGATGTCCATTGCTTCGCTTTATTTTGAATCATCCCAATGATTCCCCGCCCACAATTATTTTCGATGAACCGCACATAAAGACCCGGCCGCCGAAGGCTTCCCCTCCCGCGACGACCGAGTTAGGAAAACCCTAGTGGGTACTCTCGGCATATCTGAGGGGGACACTCATTTTACCGATCCCCTTTCCCGCTCGACCGAATGTCTCACCGGCAACTAGATACTGGACACCTTCGCGAGCGCCTGACCCGCCTTCCGGTACCAGGCGATCAGGGCAACAACGCCGATGATGATCTGTGGGATGAAACTTGCCGCGCGCCAGACGAGGGCTGCGGCCGTTGCTGCGCCTGTTGATGCACCAAAGCCGACCAGGAGCGCGATCAATGCGGCATCCACGGTGCCTAATCCCCCTGGGGTGATCGGGATCATCAGTCCAATCTGAGCGATCGCGAATGCGGCGAAGGCAGCAACGAAAGACGTCCCCGCGTTATCCCAACCTTCAACCCCGCGCAGGGCAACGTAAAGGATTAAGAATTGGGTGAAGGAGACGGCGATCTGCGCCGCGGTAAGGGCACCCCACCGCCTTTTCAGCACTTGGTAGGTATCGGCTCGGAATTTCACGATGGGTGACTGCAGGTCAATCGTGGCCAGGGCTTTTATCCGATGCCGCAATGGGTTCACCGCGGTGTTGGCGAAAGCCCCGATTTTGACCGCCAGCGGCTCGGAGCGCATGATGACAACGAAGAGGATCACGACGACCACCAAGATTGCGATGCCTAAGATCCCCGTTACCGCATAGGAATTTCCACCCAATCCAAATAATGTTATGGCAGCAACACCCAAAACCGGGAAGAGCAAGGTCACGAATGTGCTCCACAGACCCACGACCGTAATGGCAGCGGTAGCACTTGTCCCCGAGATGCCAAATGTGTTCAACATGGCGAATTGCACCGCCAAGCCAACGGCGCCACCTCCTGGCACTCCGTTACTGATCGCGAAAGCCACTTGGTTCACCTGCTGGGAGCGCCAATATGACAAGCCACGTGTTGCCGCCAGAAACGGGAATCCGTAGGTCAGTAAATACAGCAGCACGCACACGATAATTAAAACGATTGCCATGGTGCTCATGGTTTGAAGTGCCGTGAAAGCGTCGGAGTAACTGCCAATTTGCGGGATGACTTTCCAAAAAATAAGAACGATAAAAACGACACCGACGAGACCCAGAATTATTGACTTCTTTTTGTCTAAACCACCAGGGTTGCTGTGTCTGGCTGGTTGTGACTCGTCCGCATCCACACACATACCCTGCCACATCGGGTGACTCATCATTGCTAAAAGGCTGACAAATATGGCTGATTTAAATCGCTTTCCTGCGAACCGGGGGTGGCGTAATGACTACGAGTGGGGTTGGGCAGGATGTGACCATGCGGCTTGACCATATCTCTTACGCCTGCCAGGGCAGTGAACTTGCAGACACCGTTCAACGGATCGGTGTCGATCTGGGTAACACCTTTGTTGACGGTGGTCGCCACCCCTCTTTTGGTACCAAAAATTTTATTCTCCCGCTCGCCCATGGCGTCTATATCGAAGTTGTCAGCGCGCTGGATCACCCTTCGGCTCAAAGAGCCCCGTTCGGAAAGGCGGTCGCGCAGCGCGCCAGCGTCGGCGGCGGGTGGATGAGTTGGGTGGTGGCCACCGACGACATGACGATTGTTGAAAGCACCCTCGGTCGCAATGCCGCCGCTGGTCACCGCATTCGTCCCGACGGCGTCGATCTGCATTGGCGCCAACTGGGCGTCTTGGACACCATGGAACAACCACAAGCTCCATTTTTCATCGAATGGGTAACCTCAGAAGAACACCATCCGGCTATTGGTGGCGAGCGTACCGGGATTCGGGTACTCAGTATTGAAATCAACAGTGCCTCCGAGGATTTAGGCCCGATGACCCAGGCGCTTGCGCCCCTCACCGACCGGATTAGTTGGACGTCGGATCCAGACGGTGACTTCGGAATCACGGCAGTAGTTTTTGAAACACCCCATGGACAGGTACGAATAGACTAGTTTTCTCCCAGCACGTTTGTTGCACTTCAGGTCCCAGACAAGGCTAGGAGATCCATGACGACTCCCGCTGAAAACGGATCCGCGCAGAACCTTCCCGCGCCAAGCCCTCCCGCGCCAGAGCCAACCGCCTCCGAAGGCGTTCCGAGCACGCTGCAAGCACTCGCTGGCATTACCTGGCGACTACTCATCCTCTTGGCTGGTTTCGCGGTAATTATTTACGGGCTCGGGATAATTTTCCCGGTTGTCTTTGCACTGTTTTTCGCCATGCTCGTGACGGCTTGGACGCAACCGGTCATGAACCTGATTCATAAAGTACTCCCCAAAGTTATCTCGATGATTGTGGCGCTTACGTTGATTGCCTCGGTGATCGTGAGCATTCTGTTCGTCGTTATTTCATCTTCGGTAGCTGAAGGACCAAAACTTGCCACCAGTATCACGGCCGGCGTCAATGATATTTCGACTTGGCTTCAAGAGGGTCCCTTAAAACTCACCGACGACAATTTGGGCAGCCTCGTGACACAGGCTCAATCCTTGGGTGAGACGGCTGCACGAGGAATTGCCGAAAGCCTTCTGGCTTCCATGAGCTCAATCGGAACCTTGATTATCGCGGGATCGGTATTTCTCTTCGGGGTGATTTTTTTTCTGCTGACTCCAAACAAGATCTGGGACTGGTTCGTGGGCTGGCTCCCACAAAGTATTGAGGAGCCCGTCCATGTTTCTGGTGGAATCGCTTGGGGCGCTATCTCTGGCTACACCAAGGGCATTGTGGTGATCGCCTTCGCCGACGCCCTCCTCGTTTTCATTGGCCTCACCATCTTGCAGGTGCCGCTCGCCCCAGCCCTTGCCGCCGTGGTCTTCCTAGGGGCCTTTATTCCGGTTATCGGCGCACCCGTTGCAACTTTTTTCGCGGCCATCGTTGCTTTGGCCGAACGTGGGCCGGTCGTCGCGCTTTTGGTCATCATCTTGACGGTGATTGTTGGCTCATTTGATGGAGATGTGCTGCAACCCCTCGTGATGGGTAAAGCGGTAAACCTGCACCCACTCGCCATCATTTTGGCAATTGCCGCGGGAAGTATTGTGCTGGGCATTGTGGGCGCACTCGTTGCCGTCCCCATTGCGGGCGCCGTCTACGGTGTTGCTAAATACCTCACCGGCCGGGACCCGGATAATCCGTTCCCGCCCGTGCGGCCCTTTGTACCCAGCCCACATGCTTAGCGCGCACCCTCGGCGCGCGCTTGACCCGTTAGCTACTGGCCGCGTGCATTGATGTTGTCAATGGGTAGGTCGTTGCCCGCCGCAACGCAGTACCGCTCTATGCGTTCTGCTGAAAGATTTATTCGCTTCAAAGATTTTGCGGTCAGGCCATCAATCCCTTTTTTGGGATTCGCCTTGTTCACATTATTTTGAAGCCGCTCCGCATTGGAGAGTGCCTTTGCTGGCAGTTCACCACCAATGACCGCCGAGTCAATCGAGACAACCATCAAATCCGTATCGGAGGCGAATTCGGTGAGAAGCCCCTTCTTTTGCTTATTGGTCAAGCTCGTCGTGTCTCCATTAATTTGCGAGCGCACCAGGTCGAGTGCGAAATAGTCATCACACGCGTCCTGCGCCAGGACGGCAACGACCGCAACGGTCGGGATGGGTGAAGGGGTAACCGTTGGCGTCACCTCGGATTCGGCGCTACTGGAGCAACCGGCAAGCACGAGTGATGCGCTGAGTGCGATAAGTCCCACCGTGATAATTTTTCTGCGCATATTCATTCTCCTTAGAACGCTGACAGCGATACATTCACCCTACGCCACCATCGTGGGAACTGCAGCGACATTGGGCACCTCAGCGTGATGTTTCGCCCGCAGAGTCTTCGAGGTTGTCTCATCGAATACAAGCGCAGATGATGGCAAAGATTCAATTGTAGCCTTGCATGTGGGCCATACTGTTAACCTGATGTCCATGAAAACCATGGATTATTGCGCACCGGTGACCGGTGAAACTCGAATCGTCACCACTTCCGACGGCACCTTGCTGCACACGGTTAGCGCGGGAACTGGGCAACCGATTGTCCTTGCCCACGGGTTCGCGGTCGACATGGTGGAGTGGAATGTCATTGCCGCGGCCTTGGTTTCTCAGGGTTACCGCGTCATCGCGTTTGACCAACGGGGGCACGGCAAATCCACTATCGGAAGCAATGCAATCAGCAGTGAGTCCATGGCCTCGGACTATGCCGCAATACTCAACGACTACGACGTACATGATGCAGTCCTCGTCATGCACTCGATGGGTGGATTCATTGGTATTCGCTTCCTCGTCGACTACCCCGACGTGGTCGCTGACCGAATCAAATCGATCCTTCTTCTTGCCACTTTCGCCGGTGACGTCAACCGCAACAATCCTCAGAATCGAGTGCAGTTACCACTGCTCAGAAGCGGGATCCTCTCAGTGCTCATCAAAAACAAGTGGATCGGTAAAGCCTTCGCCAAAAGCCTGCTCGGTGACAATAAAGACCCTGCTATGGCTCACGCGTTCCTCACTAGTTTTCAAGCTCAGGATTTGCGACCGTTAGCGGCGATGTCAGAAGCGATGATCAAAGAAAACCGCTATGACCGCCTCGAGGAAATAGCCGTTGCATGCACCATCATGGTGGGTGCCAAAGACAAGACCACTCCCCCATTTCATACAGATCTACTTCATGCCGGAATCGCCGATTCTCACCTTGTGCGCGTCCCAGGAGTAGGTCACCTGATCAACTGGGAAGCAAGTGATCAAGTGATCGCGGAGATCGTGGCGTTGGCTCAATAGCCACGACCGAGCAAAATCCCCGCATTCGCACAGACCGTTAGTCCAGCACCACCCAGCAATAAAATCAGGGGCCCCGTTTTTATGGGGGCCCCGATTTTGCGTCTATTTGCCTACGAGAACTGTGCCAATCGAGGATTAGGTGTCGAGTGACGGTCGAGAGTCCCGACGAGTGCCACGAGGGAAAGATCGAGCCAGATTTTCGACAATGATGCTCGGTCGGGGCCGGTTTACGGGTGCGGGACGCGTTACACAGCAGATCCACACGCCAAACGACACCTATATGTAGGTGCGGTGGACGAAGACCGTCCATGAGTGCCGAAACCCGCGGGACACTAGTGGCATGAACAAAGTTAAGGCCAGTAGCGCCCTCACGGGACCTGGCAGGTGCCCGCGTGGTGAACGCGCCCGAAACTGTTGCGTCCCTTCAGGGTGGTCCCTCTCATGTCGCTAACTATGGCTTTGTTCTACCTCGCAGCTACGGTGTTTGGTATGTCGCTTTGCGCCTGGCGCCTTTTTAGCCGGTATTACAGTAATATTTACGGAAAATATTTTCTTATTTTCGCGGTCGGCGGTGGTTTAAACGTCTCGCTCTTGATGAGTGGGCACTATCTTGTTGGTTCACAGGCAGCTCAAGGGGCCCTCTTCACCGAGCCAAAGTCACCGGAGAAGGTTTAACGGAGTTCCGGCTCATTTGCTCATGCATCATTAAGATGAGTTAGAGTTTATGTTGGTAAGCGGGAGTTCATAAGGCGAAGTCGATTAGGCGAAGTTGATTAGGAGATGCATCATGCGCAAGGTCACAGCAGGGTTGGCCGCGGTGGTTGCGGCAGTTTTGGCGGTCTCGGCTTTTGGTACGCAAGTTCAGGCCAAGGACTGGTCGGCTTCGTTCCCATCAGGTTCCGCTGTGCCGGCCGCCTTGGGCGGGTACGAGGTGACTCCCTCGATTGACTCGGGCGCGCTTTCCAAGGGTGGCTGGTTCCCCTGTGGTGCGTTCACGGCTCCGCGGTCTAAGTCGATTGTCATGGCTACCTACACGTCGAAGCCCCTCACACAGAATCTAGTAGAGGCGCGGGCCTACGTGTACGCGAGCGCGGTCAAGGCTCAACAGGCGTTCGGGGTTATTCAGAAGAAACTCGCCACCTGCAATGGCAAAGACAGTATTACCGCAGGGGAGTCCGGGCCAAACACCATGCGCAGGACCGTAACGAGCGGCACTCTCACTGGCCTCACGGTGACAGGAGTCCAGTCCCTCTATGTGTA
>JBDNFV010000058.1:0-11643 GCA_041689635.1 Candidatus Nanopelagicales bacterium
ATTGAACCCGGCACGAGTCTCGTTCCTGATGCGTCGCCCTTAAGCGGTGTAGAAGTCGTCATGGAATCAAAGGGCTGAAGTTGTTGCCCCAGTAGTTTGTTGATTAAGGGTTGCACAAAAGTCGCAAGAGCAACAATTGCAGCAAGGGGATTGCCGGGGAGTCCAACTACCGGAACCTTCCTGTCAGCGGATTCATTCACAACCGCTAATTTCATCGGGTGCCCCGGTCGCACAGCAACCCCATTAATCACAACGCGACCGTGTGCGAGAGCGATGGCGGAAAAAAAGTGGTCTTTTGCACTCGCCGCCGTTCCACCTGTTGTCACCACAATGTCAGCTTCCGAATCAATTATTGCTCGAGAAATTTCATTGGGATCATCCGTGATGTAGAGCACCGGCAGAACCTGCGCGCCCATGCGTTGTAACCACATCGGTATTTGTGGACCGAGCGAGTCGCGCACCTGTACCCGCGTGGGTAAGCCGCTCGTGAGCAGTTCATCACCGGTAATAATTATGTGAACGCGGGGCCGCGCGAAAACGTTGATCCGATCATGGCCAGTTGCGGCCAGCAGTCCGATCAGTGCCGGATTGAGAGTTACTCCAGGAATACACAGAAGCTCCCCCACGGCGCATTCTTCGCCCGCCGTGCGGATGTCATCAGTACTCGCGTTGTCGGAGGTGAGTGCATTGCCGGTCAGAGTTCCCCGTTCAGTCCTGACAATGGATTGCGCTCCCTGGGGGAGCGGCGCGCCCGTCGTTACCACGTGGGCTTGATTCACCTCAAGTTGATCTGCCTCGGTCAGGGTCCACGGCCCACTGCCATTAACCGCCCAGCCGTCCATTGAACTTGAATCAGCAAATGGCAGATCCGTTAACGCGACAAGATTCTCCGCGCATACTCGTTTGTCACAAGTTTGAACGGGTGTGGCTTCGAGGTGACCCACCTCAACGAGTGAATAGGCAAGTTCGCGGGCTTGGTCCCAAGAATGTTCGGTGTGAGTGTCGCTTTGATCCGTTGCCACGGTCTTAACCGTTCTTCTCCGCCCAGGCTTTCGCGAGGCCTTCAATCGTGCGTGAAATTTCTTGAAGGTCTCCTCCGCGGGCAACCGCCATTCCCATCAGATACGTGGTGACGGGGGCTGCGGGGCGCTCCACCCCGTGGGCTGCATGTCGGGCTCCGTCAAGAATTGCGGTTAGGTCAGACTCGCTAACACTGGGTGTCATCTCCCCGAGGCCTAACGCGCTGATTACTTCCTGCACCCATTCATTCATGGCTCTACTGTAGGCCGGCTGCGAAGTGTTTCACGCGCATCGGTCACATCTTCAGGGGTATCCAGATCAATAAAGTCGTGCGCATTGTCAGAATCTAATTCAATGAATTCAACGGCGGGCAGATGGCTGATCAGCTCTCGCATGCTTCTATTTTCGGGGGAGCCGATTTTTTCCAGCGCATGTCGCAGCGAATCGCTGCGATAAAGACCTGCTAAGTATTGCGCTTTTCCGTTCAGATCTTGCGGGACGATCGCACTGTGACCGGGGGTCAGATTCAAAGTGAGGAGGTGCGGCGCAGCAAATGGCGTATCCACGGCGAGCAGCAGAACCCCAGCGGTTACCACCAACTCCAGCCCAGCCGCGATAGCAGCGACCGGCCCCGTGCTAGGGGGATCCTCCCGAGTAAACACAACGTTAGACCCAGCGTCGGCGACGTCCCCCACCACAATGATCGCAATGTTGTTGGGAATCTGATTCAATTGAAATTGCAGCAATGTGCCAGGCCCAAAATTCAGGTTGGCCTTGTCACTTCCCATCCGGGTACTTGACCCACCCGTGAGCACAATGACACTCAGATCCGACTTATTCACAGGCTCAAGACTAGTCCGGCGAGTATGCACAACGTTCGCCAAAAGGATGACACAACGCCGGTCAATCGGGCAGACTACGTCTATCGCTTGAGTCTCTCAAGTTGATCGAAAGCCCGCGTGACACCCCCCCCGTTGCGCGGGTTTTCCTCTGTCGTTTTTCATGCACCCGAGTACTCGCACAATCGTTCATGCATCTTTCGCGCATCACTATTATCTTTGCCCACGAGGTATTTTGACGACACATGAACACGCTCTCAGGTGAATCACGCGTGTACCGGTCACACCCTGCGTGAATTGCCAAGCAAGATTACTATAGTAAAGAATACTAAACTTTGGTATAGTATTGTCGTTATCTGGACTCTAGCAACATGAATGATGAGGAACGATGCCCTTCACCGGCCGAAAAGCGGAACTTGCCGAATTAGCGCACCAGCTGGAGCGAGTGCGGCTGGGCGCGCGGGTAGACCGAGGCGCGGCCTTACTTTTGCGTGGACGTCGGCGGGTGGGGAAGTCGAGTCTCATTACTGAGTTTGTCAGAAAAACTGGCGCGCCGTCCTTATATTTTCAGGCAGCTCGCGGAGCAAGTACAACGACCGAGCTCGCGCACTTCACTGAATCGATTGCGGCCTCTGACTTACCCAACGCGCACCTGGCGAGGGACAATAAACCGGCCACACTCACAGCGGCTCTGTCACTTCTTGCAACTGCACTATCTGCAGACACGCCTTCAATTGTTGTCATAGATGAAGCACCCTGGCTACTCGAATCAATCCCTGGTGGGGCTGGAGAACTCCAGCGAGTGTGGGATCACCAACTCGCTAGTAAACCAGTCCTTTTAATCCTTCTGGGCAGTGATCTCGCGATGATGGAAGAATTATCCAGACCCAGTCAACCCTTCCACGGTCGAGCCACGGAAATGATTCTGAACCCGCTTAACCCACTGGACGTTGCGACAATGACCGGACTTGACTCGGTAAGTGCCCTTGATGCGTATTTGATTACTGGCGGATTGCCGATGACCGTTCAGGAGTGGACGCCCGGGACGACGCGGGAACAGTTTGTGAAGAAATCATTTGAACGCTCGACCAGTGCACTCGTCGTCTCGGGATTGCGAATCCTTGATTCAGAGTTCAGTACGGATACCCATGCCCGAGAGGTTCTCAGCGCGATCGGCGGCCGAGGTGAGCGGACATTCACCGGCATCTCCCACGACTTGGGCGGAACAATAACAGCCGTGACACTCAATAAATCCATTGGAATCTTGGCGACAAAACGCATTATTGCCGCCGAGTCTCCCCTGTCGACCCGAACGGCTCTCAAAGATAAACGCTGGCGTGTTAGCGATCCCGGGCTTGCATTTTGGTTGTCCTATGTCCAACCGTCACTAGGAGCAATTGATCGTGGCCGTCCCGATCTGGCAATTTCCCACGTTAATTCCGGGTTCAATGCTTGGCGAGGCCGGGCGATAGAACCAGTCGTCCGCGAGGCGCTGCAACTGCTGCTGCCGGATTCTCAATTTCCTGACGCGAATCTTGTAGGAGGTTGGTGGCCGCGCAATAATAATCCGGAAATTGATCTCGTGGCCGCACACAAGTCTCCGGCGAAAGCGATCTCATTCGTAGGGTCAATCAAATGGCGCAACAAGGGAATAATTTCCTCAGCAGACATTCACGATCTTGCAACAAGTGCGATGCGAGTCCCTGGTGCCAATGCCCTTACCCCCCTTGTTGTCGTGTGTCCCACAACGAAGTCGCGAGACCCGCGGATTGCAAAATCTTGGAATGCAAAAGATCTACTTGATGCCTGGAAGTCTCCCCACCCCCACTCGGGCGAATAGTTGCGGCAGTAAGCCCATGAGGAGTGGCAACTTCCGCTTTTAGTTTTTTTCGAAATCTTCAAACAGGATGACACTGCCGGATTGAAGGTCTCCCCATCGCGCACATTGAACATTGCGAACGCCGACCCCTCCAACTCGATTTAAAACTGAGCAGCAGTTACTCGTCGGCTACCAAAAAATGTTTGGGTTAGGCCCGCGACTCAAACATGCCCAGCAGCGCAGCAACGCCGAGAACCGAGCGCGGTGCATAAGCCGAACGCCACAGACCCCCATGATTAGCCCCGACAACAAACAGGTCCATGGGGTTGTTCAATACGGTGCCGGGGTTAGCCGCGGAGAGTGGATTGCGGAGATCGTGGACGAGTAGCGCTGCCATGAGTGCGGTTGATGTCGCTGGTTCAAAAACTTCGATGCCGAATCTGCCGGCACCGGAGTACGCCGCCGCTAAAGCGCGATTCTTGAGAACGGATTGAGTGCGCGTTGCCGGAGCGAGATTGAGTGAAACGGGAACACCGTCGGCACGGGCGGCGAGCGCGCGCCAACGCTGGATTCTTTTTGCCAATAAATAGTTTGGTCCCTGCTGGGGAACCAGGGAGTCGTTGAGCCCAACTTCCATTCCGGTCTCTGTGTGGTAGGTCCGAGGGTAGTTTCGTTCGAATTGACCGAAGGCGCGTAACGGAGTTTGGAAAAAACCGCTCACACCGCGGGCATCCCAACGCTTGCGTGACTCGTCGACACATGCCATCGGGACCATGAAAACATCTGTTGGCGTGGCAAGAAATGCAAGAGTGATGTCTTTGCGTTGTGAATCGAGTTGGGCGAAAATCGCATCAGCGCTCATGCTCAACGTCGCATGGGTGGCGCCGTCGGCGTAGGTATAGTTGCCGAGGACAAACGGGCTGGCAATTTCATTGAGCCAGGCGGCGATCTCACCGGGTTGTTGGAGTAAATCAACGCCACTCGCTGCTGCGATAACGTGGTCATCTTCGGTGTGAACTGTCCCACCGGTGACGAACGGCATCTGTCCCGAGGCGTTGCGACAAATGGGAATCCGGAGCGTTCCCGATGTGTTGCGGGCAATGTCGATCAATCGTTGCCAAATTTCTGGCCGTGGCAGGTCCACAGCGTGGATCCGCGCGCCCCAACGTAAAAGTGATCGAGTTGGCGCCATCTCCGCACCGGCGCCAAGGACTGCAATATCGGTTCCGGAAAGGTCAAGCCAATCTGGATTGTCCATCAGCAAATGCAGAGCTGCGGCAAAACTGGGTTCTGCGATCCCGTTCGCGACCCATGTGTCAATTTGTCTGCGGAGATCACTGCCAAAAATCCGGCGACCACGATAAGGAATCGAGAGATCCTCTTCACGGGAAGACCGTCCGGTTACGGTGACCGACTCAATTGGGCGAGGTGTTTGATTCATCGCCGAGTCGAGTGAAATGTCTGCGTTGGGCTGGGAAAAAACAAAACGCCGGTGGGCCGATTCCAGGCCAGCACGAGAGATCTCAATGGCCGCATTGGGGGTTTGGGACGCGGCGATCACAATTTCGCGCAGCGGCTCAATGTAGCCTTTTCGCCAATCTTTGGTGTGTTCGATTCGAGCTGAGAGCGCCGGATCAACGGTCCGAACGGAGTCGGCAAAGATCGCCCGACCGGTTGCCGTCGTGCTGCGCTTATGGTCTCCACCTTGTGGAAAGTTCACACCCATTAGAGCATTATGGTCTAGTTGTTGACGAGTGAATTACTTACTTCCCTGATCACATCAAACGTCACCTGTACATCCTCATTGGTCGTTCGAAAATTAGTGAAACACGGCCGTAGCCACGTGTTGCCATCTATCTGTGCCGGTGAAATGTAGATTCTCCCGTCAGCAACGAGAGCAAGTTGTAACCGTTCCGTGTGTTCGTTGATTTGGGAATCACTTGCTTTGGTCAGGACCCCCGGGATGTGTCGAAGTGGGACGGTTGAAAGTTGGGGCGATGACGCCAGAACCTGAAAGTCGCTCGCCTGGTTGGCCATCGAATACAGCATGCTGGCTTGAGCGAGGTTTCCTTCAAGTGCATCGCGGATACTGTGAGCGCCATGTACTTTAAATGCCAACCACAACTTGAGTGCTCGGAGCGGGCGCGAGTATTCCAGCGTGATGTCCACGGCATTGGTGTCACCGTGTTCGTGCGGGATATAGGCCTCATTGTGCGAAAAGGCTTGGGCCAGGAGTCCGGTATTTTTCACCAAAAGTGCACTGCACGCCTTAGGAACAAAGAGCCACTTGTGGGCATCGACACTTATTGAGTCGGCGCGGTTGAGCCCGGTGAAGAGCGGTCCGGCACTTTTCGTCGCCGCCGCGGGTAGGCCATAGGCGCCATCAACATGGAGCCAAATGTCACCGCAGACATCGGCGATTTGATCTATCGCGTCAACCGCCCCGGTGAGTGTGGTGCCTGCGGTAGCAACAACCGCCATGGGAATAATCCCAGCTTGGCGGTCTGCATCAATTGCTTGTGCTAATGCTGCCGGGTTCATCCGGCGCTGGGAATCTATGTCGATTGAGCGAACGTTGTTCCCACCGATTCCGAGTACTTCCGCTGCACGTTTAACCGAGTAGTGGGCTTCGGCTGAGCAATACAGGGCAAGTGTGCTGCTTCCCATTCCCGTGCTTCGGCTATTGGGGAGTGCTTGTTCACGCGCGGCAACGAGCGCCGTGAGATTGCTGATTGTTCCACCCGAGGTGAAGAATCCTTGGGCATTGTTGTATCCGAGGAATTCACCAAGCCAAGCGATCGCCTGGCGTTCAATGTCGGTAGCGGCGCCAGCGTCAAGGGCAAGGTTGGGATCGTGGGAATGGGCGAGTAGATCACCGAGGGCGCCGATTTCAAGGCCGCTTGATCCGATGTAAGCGAGATAGCGTGGCCGTGCTTGGGCCAAGCTTGAATCAAGTGCTTCAGCCGCAATGTCAAGGGCGGCAATGGGATCGGACGGATCCTGGGGGAGTCCTTGTGCGAGAAGTTTCTTTAACTCGGGTGAGGTTTGCGGCTGCGTATCACGTGCAACATCAAACTCAGCCCAGGTACGGGAAACGATCTGCGCTGCGTGGCTAAGAACTCTATCCCGGTCAGAACCAAGTGAAAGTGAACTCATGTGCTACTTACTTTCCATGAATTGCTTGCGGTAAGGGGTGAGTTCCTTCACGGTGTCAATTCCAATGACTCCGCAGAGCACGCCTTCGCCGTCGAAATATTCGACAATGCATGCGCCGTCAACGTCACCGCTCACAACCTGATGACGTGTTGCGCCCCCTGGCAGGCCATAGGACTGTAATTGATATTCGTATTGATCCGACCAAAAGGCTGGGAGCGCAAAGAAATCATCAGTAAGAAGACCGCCTCCGGCAAGTTCAGCAGCGAGGGCAGCCCCGGCTCGTTTTCCAGTTTCCGTCGGCATATTCCAATGCTCAATCCGTAACGTTTGATTACCATAAAACGTATTGGGGTGGTTGGCGATGTCGCCAACGGCGTATACGGGGACCGCGGCGCCGATCGCGCGCATATTGGAATCAACAAGAACACCGTTATCAAGATTAAGGCCATTGCCGGCTAGCCACTCGGTATTGGGAATTGAACCAATGGCTTCAACCACAAGATCGACTTCGATTATTTCACCTGAATCGAGAGTCACGCTTTCAATGTTTTGCTCACCGTTGAACTGTTGCACCGTGTGACCGAGGTGGAAAGTGACACCTTTGGATTCATGTCGATGTCGCATGGCGGCGCCGAGTTCAGCACCCATCGGCATGATCATTGGTTCGGCGTCGAGGGAGACGACGTGAACGTTGGCACCCAATGTGGTGAGGGTTGCGGCCAGTTCACTGCCGATAAAACCGCTACCAAGAATCACCACACGGCTGCCGGCCTTCACCGCTGCTCTCAGGGAATGTGCATCGTCAATTGTCCGCAGGGTGAACAGGCCTTGGGTTGGACCGGGAATTGGGAGCAAGCGCGGTCGGATACCGGTTGCAATAACCAGTGCGTCAAATGTCTGGGTAGTGCCATCTGCGAGCGTGACCTCCTGCGTGTTTAAATCGAGTCTTTTGGCAGCACTGCCGAGGACCCAGTTAACGTCCTCGACGGAGTCCCGCTGCCGGAATTTGATTTCCTCATGGGAGAGCCCCGAGCTCAAGGCCTCTTTAGAAAGGGGTGGTCGGTTATATGGCAGGTACGCCTCGTCGCCAACGATCGTGATGCCACCGGTGAATCCATGTGACCTCAATGCTTCAGCGGTGCGAAGACCACCGAGACCACCACCGACAACGAGGACCCGCTTTGTTAGCACCCGAGCAGTATGGCACCGAACGCCGGTCACGCTCGTGCGGAGACAAACGATTCACGTTTTGCGGTGTTAGGTATTAAGCCGAGCTCGCTCGGCAATAAAGACACCCAGCAGGATTAAAGACCCACCCAGGACCTGGATCATGGTGAGAGCCTCCCCTAGTAGGACCCAGGCAATCATTGTGGCAAAAAGCGGCTCGGTAAGGCCCACGGTTGATGCTTGGGAAGCGCGCAGATGTCTCATGGAGGCTAGGACGAGTGAGAAAGTAATGACCGTTCCGAACAGGATCATCCAGATCAACATCATCCAGATGGGGAGGGAAACATTCGCATCACTGAGGGGTTCGGTATTTCCGGAGAGTGCCTCCCAAGGAAATGACCACCATGGCTGGGCAATTACCCAGAATAATGAGGCAGCCGCGAATCCCCACATCGTCAACGAAATTGGGTCGCGCGGATTCTCCACCCGCATTTGCTTGTCGCCCAAAATGTAGAAAATTGAGAGGGCGACCGCGGCTCCGAGCGCGGCGATCACGCCGGCTGCGTTGAGGGCAAACCCAAGCCACACCTGTGCCACGAGGGCGAGTCCAGCCAGTGCCATGCCAAGGGCGACCCACACCGTTTTCCTCGTTGGTTCTTTCCACGCGAACCGGAACCAGAGGGCAATCATGACGGGGGCGGTGAATTCAATGAGAAGTGCAACGCTGACCGGGAGGTAGGTGAGGGCGACAAAGTACAGATACTGCGTCATGGCAACACCCAAAATGCCATACGCGAGAAGGACCGGAATCTCCTTCTTTCGTAGCCGCAGGGCAGCGGGGTTCCGGATCGCAACGTAGATAATGAGTACCAGAAAAGCGCCCGTTACCCGCACTTGGGAGAGCCGCGCTGGATCAATTCCCGTGAGTAAAATCGATTTAGCAACGGTCCCATTCAAGGCGAAAAGAAGTGAAGCGCAGAGGTACAGGGCGTAACCGGTGAAAGGGTGCGGGGTCTTATTCAGTTGTATTCCCGGTATTGGTTCAGCAACGTCGCTCAACGGATCACGGACCGATACACGTCTATGGTGGATTGGGCGATTGCTTCCCACGCAAAATGTTCAATGGCGCGTCTACGTCCGGCAACTCCGAATTGGTGCGCCAGTTCGGTATCTGCAACAACCCGATTCACCTGCTTGGCAAAGTTGACTTCAAATGACTCCGGATCATGCTGGTCGTAATGAACGAGAACACCGCTCTCACCGTCCGCGACCACCTCCGGGATTCCGCCAACATCACTGGCAATCACGGCGGTCCCACACGCCATTGCTTCAAGGTTGACGATTCCCTGAGGTTCATAAACGGATGGACAGGTAAAGACATTGGCGTGAGTGAGCAGGCCAATCAGCTCAGCTCTGGGGACTTGTTCTTGGATCCAGATCACATTTTTTTCACCGCGAAGTTTTTGAAGATCGTTGACAAGTTCCCGTACTTCAGCGGCGAGTTCGGGGGTGTCGGGCGCTCCGGCGCACAGCACTAATTGGATCTCGGGGTCAAAACCTTTGGCCGCCCGCAACAGATGGGGTAAACCCTTTTGCCGGGTGATCCTGCCAACAAAAAGTGCATAGGGTTTCTGCGCATCGATGTTATATCGATTGACCGCCTCACATGTTGGATCGGGTTGGTAGACCTCGGTGTCAATTCCGTTGTGAATGACATGTATGCGTTCGGGAGAAACATGCGGATAGCAACGAAGAACATCGTCCTTCATTCCAGCGGATACAGCAATAATGGCGGCTGCATTTTCGTAAGCACTTTTCTCAATCCATGAAGAAATCTGGTAACCGCCGCCGAGTTGTTCCTGCTTCCAGGGGCGCAGGGGCTCAAGTGAATGGGCGGTGATAACGAGTGGAATGTCAAGGAGCAGTGCGGCGCTTTGCCCAGCGAAGTTGGTGTACCAGGTGTGTGAGTGGACGAGGTCAATCGGCTGGTGCGAGATCGAATTGACCATGTCCAGGTTTACCCCGAGAGTGACAAGTGCCGGATTAGCGCCAAGGAGAAATTCGGGTGCCCGGTGGGCGGTTGCATCCGGGAAATTCTCACCGAAGCCGTGCACGTCCACGGCGATATGTGTGGCAAGAGCTGGCACCAGGTACTGCACATGGACTCCCGCACCGCCGTAAACCTGGGGGGGCCACTCCTTGGTTAACAGAGCAATGCGCACCTATGAAGCCTAAGGCGATCAACGCATAGGTGTGATGCGGGAGCGTTTAGTTGATGGCATGGCACCCGGGTAGCCCAGCCCGTAGGGTTTGGCCATGGCGGGTAGGGATCGAGTTTTATGCATGGTGCTTGCTGGTGGTGAAGGTAAGCGACTGATGCCGCTGACCGCGGACCGGGCCAAGCCCGCTGTGCCCTTCGGTGGCTCCTACCGGTTAATTGATTTTGTGCTGTCAAATCTGATCAATGCCGGTTTGCGCCGGGTCTGCGTTCTCACCCAATACAAATCGCACTCCCTTGACCGTCACATCACTCAAACCTGGCGGATGCCGACACTGCTCGGCGACTACGTGACTCCGGTTCCGGCCCAGCAACGTCTTGGACCTCGATGGTTCACCGGCAGTGCTGACGCGATTTATCAGAGTTTGAACTTGGTGTATGACGAGAACCCGGATTATGTTGTTGTCTTTGGCGCCGACCACGTCTACCGCATGGATCCGATGCAAATGATTAATGCCCATATTGATAGCGGTGCTGGTGTCACCGTGGCCGGATTACGTCGGCCTCGAGCAACAGCGAGTGAATTCGGTGTGATCGAAGTCGGTCCCGATGGACACACAATTGCCAGCTTCTTAGAAAAGCCGGTTGACCCACCAGGGATCCCAGGTTCACCCGATGAAGCGTTTGTGTCAATGGGAAATTACGTGTTCAGCACCGACGTTTTATTGGAAGCGCTTAAAGCAGATGCTGCCGATCCAAGTTCGGTACACGACATGGGCGGCAATATTATTCCGATGCTTTCCGCTTCGGGTCGTGCTTTTGTCTATGACTTTTCGGCCAACATCATTCCCGGATCAACCGAGCGGGACTCAGGTTACTGGCGCGATGTTGGTTCCCTTGATAGTTACCACGACGCACATATGGATCTGGTATCAGTCCACCCGGTTTTCAATCTCTACAACAAACGGTGGCCGATCCTGTCAAACATTCCACCACTGCCACCCGCCAAATTTGTGGAGGGAGGTAATGCGCACGAATCCATGGTTGGAGCAGGGAGCATCATTTCCGGTGGTCACGTGCGAACTTCTGTTATCGCCTCAAGTGTGATAATTGAATCCGGTTCTTATGTTGAGGGGAGTGTGATCATGCCCGGTGTGCGCATTGGCCCGAATGCGGTCGTTCGCAATGCGATCCTGGACAAAAACGTGGTGATTCCCGCGAACGCCCACATCGGCGTTGATGTCGAACATGACCGCTCTCGGTACACGGTGAGTCCAGGTGGAATCGTGGTGCTCGGCAAAGGTGTTATTGCTGGCTAATCTGCGTCAGCACGGTGTATCTGCCAATGGCTGATCCGCCCGCACCGCGAACCTGCATACTGATCCCGTGACGGGGAAAATCAAGGCGCTCGTTACCCTCGCCGG
>JBDNFV010000059.1:0-13551 GCA_041689635.1 Candidatus Nanopelagicales bacterium
AGTGAGTTCCCGTAGTTTGGTTAGTCAACCTCGTCAATGTGAGCCCGTGCATGAACAGCACGCTCAAGGTGCCGGCCATCCCGTCGTTGTTGACGCAATTGATGAAGGGGAACCACGGGTTTTGCATGCACTGCGGGTTCACGCCGATAGATGATGGCACGCTACTGTCGGCAAATGTCATGGAAATCCTGGTTGGTTCTTGCACTCGTCGCTGCGCTAATCGGAATCGGAGGCTATGCCTTAGGTACCCGGTCGCAGAACACCGCTGCGGCTGAAAGTGCACCGGAAGCTAATTGGCTTTTCAGTCAAACGGCAGACAGCGGTTCGATTACACCCAACGGCGATGACACGTGGACCCTCACGTTGCGCGAAGTTGACCCCAATGTCATGGGGTTCACCGACCGCCCACTTCGCGAAGCACAATCTGGAAGCGTGGAGAAACTTGTCGAGGCGTGGCCCACGATGTTTGGCGATTCGAATCCAAACGGCGTGGTGGTGGCTCACAATGCAACGGGTGAAACCAACTCAGCGGTCGTTGAACTCATGGATCCGGAGTTGAATGGCTCAACGATGACCTACACGGTTCGGGTGCTCACTAATGAAGGCGGACCGGCTGAGCCCGGTGTCTCTTATGACTTCTCGCAAGTTTCAGTTTTCATTGACGACGTCAGCGTTAGTAAATGGGTGTGCACGAGCCCAACAGGTGGTGTCGTGGATCCCCCGGGCGAAATCGATGCTCCATTGGCCCCGCAGGTGTGGCGCAGTCAATGCCAGATCAATGGCGGTTTCCCCATCCCTGAGAACGGTTAGGGAATTTCTGGTGGCCAGGGACGGGACCGCACCATTGACCCTATCGACTAATCATCGTGGCCGTACCTGCAATAGTTTTGAGATTAATCGGAGTGGAAAGATGACGAGAAAAAGTTACGTCAACGGTCGACAAGAAAGTGACCGCCTTACGGTGATCATCCCCCCGGTGATGTCTCCTCAAATTCGAGCAGCAAACCACATCAGCGACGTCGCCCGATAATTACAGCAGGAGAACAAATCTGCGTTTTATTGTTCACGGTCTGATTTTGGGATTTCGGATGGAACGTGCGAGCCAATCTCGGTCACCGAAAAGAAGAACACTCGGGCGCAAAATATCGTGGAGCACGGCTCATGTAAACCTTGGTCCTCTCAGGTCTTTTGATCAATATTGTCAGGCCTGACGATAAAAAGGCCGATACTGCAAAGGGAATCAGTAACGGAGCAGCGGTCGATCAAATTAGGCATCTTCGTCTGAGCGACTCATGCGCAATGACACGTATACGGGGATCAGCGAGAACACGATTACCAAGGTCGCAACAACGTTGACCACACTTGCCTGACTCGGGCGGGCCATCTCCTTGAGGATCCAAAGTGGGAGGGTCTCGACTCCTGGAGGGGCTGTGAAGATTGTGACAATTACTTCATCAAAGCTCAGGGCGAAGGCAAGAATCGCTCCTGCCACGAAAGCGGGTCGGAACTGCGGAAAAGTCACCAGTCGGAATGTTTGCCACAGATTTGCTCCTAGATCCATGGAAGCTTCGGCAAGCCCTGGATTCATACGACGTAATCTTGCCCCCACATTGTTGAAAACCATCACGATACAAAATGTTGCGTGAGCAACAATCATTCCGAAATAGCCAATATTTATTCCAATCACGGGCAAAACTGAGTTATATGTGTTACTAAATGCGACACCGGTAACGACACCGGGTAGCGCAATGGGCAAGACAATCAACAAATTAATTGACTGACTCCCAAAAAACCTGTAGCGCTGCAATGCGAAGGCCGCCATGGTGCCCAATATCCCCGCGATAATGGTTGCGCCTAACGCGACAATAACTGAATTGAGAAGGGCCTCACGGATAAAGGGGGATTCCCACGCCACGACCCACCAATGTGTTGTGAGGCCCTTGATCGGCCAGCTTGCCAAACTCGCAACATTGAATGAGTTCACAACAACGAGAAGAAGTGGAACATAAATAACGAGAAGAACAAACGCGACAATCGACATAAGAACAACGCGAGCAGATTTTGATAATTGCAACATAATTCTTTACAACCTTTCCAATGCACCCATTTTGCGCACTACCCACAGGTAGACCAAAACAAAGGCAATAGGAACGAAGGAGAAGGCCGCAGCAACCGGTGGGTTCAAGTTGATATTTGATGCAATGATGCTGCCGATCATTTGAGTTGAGCCACCTACAAATCGGGCAACGAGGTAATCTCCGAGACTCAAAGAGAATGTGAACACTGAACCCGCGATTATTGCCGGTTTTATCAGCGGCAGCACAACCGTGCGAATGGTTCGCCAGGAATTTGCACCCAGATCTGCGGATGCATCAAAGTAGTTGTTTGGTATTTGGCGCACAGCGGTGTAAACAGGCAATGCCATAAAGGGAAACCAGAGATACGTGAGCGTGATGATCACTGTCGAAGTGTTAAATCCGGGGCCTGAAATTCCAAAAGGTGCCAGCAACCAATTAAGAAATCCGTTTTCAGTAAAGACCACTCGCATAGCGATGAGCTTTACCAAGTAGCCCGCCCACAGTGGAAGCGTGATGGAGAGCGCCAAAAAAGCCCGCATGGGTGGAGATGCAATTTTGGCCATGTAGATGGCAAGGGGAACCGCAAGAACTATTGCAATGAAGGTAACGGCTAAGGCGATCAGAAGACTCCGAATGGCAGTCGTGAGATACGCCGGAACAGTCAAGATGCTGACAAAGTTTTCCAAAGTGAACCCAGGAACGACTTTCGAAGTAAATGGGTTGATGAACCAAAAAGCTGTTATCAGTAAGAAAAAAAGTGACCCAATGTAGAGAACTAGCAACCACGCTGCTGGGGGAGTGAGTAACCATAACAACCCACGTCGATTTTGCCGCGGAGTGCGAGCGGCAACTACTTGCGCCTTCGCCTGCGTCGGCGGCTCAGGAACCTGCAAAACGGAAGTCAAGGTGGATCCTCAATATGCGATGGCCGATGGGGACATGATTTGGTGGAGCCCCACTTCGGGACTCCACCAAATCAAATCATTTAACCCTTAATCGTCAACCAAGCGTCCGTCCAGTCTTGGAAGTTAGTGCACTTCACATCTGTCCTACCATCGACACACTGCTCAATTGGAGTGGTCCATGGCCAGATCTGATCGAAGTACACCTCATCGGTTGCGTGGTATTGCTCGCAATGAGCCTTCGCTTCCTCGCTCGTATCGCACCATGCGCCATTGGCAGGAGCCATGCCGAACGTGGTGGCGATTTGACCGTTCACTTCAGCTGAACTGGTGTAGTCCATCCAGAGATAAGCGCAGTTTGGATTTGCAGCCGTTGATGACAGCATCCATGCGTCGTACCAACCAGTTGAACCTTCCTTGGGCAGAGTGCTTTTGAACTTCTCTTCGCCTGTGAGTTTGCGAAGAATTTCCCATGAGGTACCCACGACAGTGTTTCCACCAACAAAAGATCCAATTTGAGCTGCAGGATCAGACCAGTACTCACCAATAATTGAATTCTGCTGCTTTAGCAGGTCAACTGCTGCCGCGAGTTGGGTTTCATCGAGAGCATATGGATTCGTGATTCCAAGCTCTGGCTTAGTAGACATGAGGTACACCGCAGCATCGGCAATGTAGATGGGTGCGTCGTATGCAGTTACCTTTCCGGCATAAGGGCTATCTGCCTCCCAGACAACCGACCAGCTGTCTGGTGCCGTGCCAGTTACTTCTTCGTCGTATTGGAGGATATTTGCGCCACGGCCAATAGGTACGCCATATGCCTGACCGTTGATGGTGTCGTAGATTTGTCCTTTCATACCAGGAACAATGTCATCGCTAAAGTTGCGAATCAGATCCAGGTTGAGAGGTGACACGTCCCCACCCACAATAAGTCGTAGGCTTGCATCCCCTGAAGCGGAGACAAGGTCATATTGACCGGTGCGCATTAGCGTGACCATTTCATCGGATGTTCCGGCAACGCGTGGATTCACAACGCAACCAGTCTCTTCGGTGAACTTGTCGGTCCACGCAGGCTCAACGAAACCTGACCAGTTAACAATGTTCAATTGCCCTTCGGGTTCTCCCACAGTTTCCATCATTGGAAGTTCAGGAACTTCAATTGACAAACCATTTCCACTGGTATCGCCACCACAAGCGGTGAGGACCAATGCAGCTGCTGCAACCGTACTCAATACGGGTAAAAACTTTTTCATGCGTTTCCTTCCTGTTTAGGCACGAGTGAAGCTCTAACTCTTAGGAATCACTGACATCTGATCAGTTCGCCACAGCGCTTGAGCCGTTTGGCCTCGCTCGAAGCGAGACACGAGACCAGGGTCGTGCTCGTTCTGTCTTGAAGCGATCAAAGACAGACCGTTTGGTGATTCGAGGATATACCGGGTACTGGACCCGGTATATACGGTTTCAATGATAGTTCCCGAAACCACGGTTTCTTCTGCGCTCGCTACATGGTCCATGCCCACGAGTCGAACACGTTCTGGTCGAATGCTGATCATTTCGTCAACACCAACCAGAGTTTTAGCAATATCTGCGGGTATCAGATTCGAGAGTCCCAGAAAGCTTGCAACAAAACGAGTCTTGGGGCTTTCATACACCTCGGCTGGCGTACCCACTTGCTCCACGCGCCCCTCATTAAAAACGGCAATGCGATCACTCAATGTGAGCGCTTCTTCTTGATCATGCGTGACGAAGATAAATGTGATGCCGACCTCGCGCTGAATTCGCTTCAGTTCAAATTGCATTTCGTCACGCAGTTGTTTGTCCAAGGCACCAAGAGGTTCATCCAGCAATAAAACACGGGGCTCAAGAATCAACGCGCGGGCGAGAGCAATTCGTTGCCTCTGACCACCGGAGAGTTGATGGGGCATTCGTTCCCCAACGCCTGGCAGTTGAACCCGTTCTAGGGCCTCCGCAACTTTGGTTGCAATCACGGCTTTAGGGATTTTGCGAGTCCTGAGTCCGTATCCCACATTTTGTGCGATGGACATGTGTGGGAACAGTGCGTAATCCTGAAAAACAGTGTTCACGGGACGTTCATAGGGTGGTTGTGTCGTGACATCTTGGTCGCCGAGAAATATCTGGCCAAAATCTGCGCGTTCAAAACCGGCAATGAGGCGAAGAACCGTAGTTTTTCCGGATCCCGAAGGTCCGAGCATTGCAAAAAATTCCCCTGGTCGCACGTCAAGGTCTAAAGAAACAACCGCGTGAACGTCTCCGAAACTTTTGCTAACGCCTCGTAGGCCGACCCCGATCGTGCTGGCGGAATCGCTCACATCCTGCGGCATCTGCACCGACACGTACACCATCCTGATCTCGTCGTGGCCAGCAATAACTGGCCGATTCTATTGGGGAGTAGCCACTATCAGCAACCCTGATCAGTACCTTTTCCTAGATATTTGATGACAACTTTGCATCAAAAACTTCCTTAATGCCGAGCTATGCGACAGCGATTCTGCTTGCGGTCATGAAGGCTGACCTTCAATAGTTCGTGCGAAGTGGCCCTTGTGCCACAACGGAAAAGTCAAAGACCAAGTCCCAGTGAGGAATATTTTCACTCACAAATCTTGGTCGTTATACCGCAAGAGCATCTACCTTCTCTCCTTCAGGTGATGGAAGGTTTTGCCCTGACTTTGGAAAAAGTGATGTGAGTGTTAGCTGCCGCTATGCGTTATGGCATCGCTGAAATCCTTTAAGGTCCAACAACGGCAAGAGCGGTTAAGCCTCGGACCAACCTTGGGGCCCGACGATTACGAGGTGGTCGGCCAACTTGGTCATGACCCTGTGACCTATCGCCGGGTTTATGTTCAGTGCGGTCAGGGGCACCAAGTTGTGGCAAATGCTCTTAAAAAGTTTTCGACCGGAATCTATGAGAGATGAGTGTTGCGACGAACGAGTGATAAATCGCAATTTTCGACACGATCACTCTCCGATGAAATCGGATATTTCGTGAGTACTTCGGGGTGGCCAGGGACGGGATCGAACCGCCGACCTTCCGATTTTCAGTCGGACGCTCGTACCAACTGAGCTACCTGGCCAACAAGTCCGGATTTCTCCGAACTGAGCGACCCCGACCGGGCTCGAACCGGCGACCTCCGCCGTGACAGGGCGGCGCGCTAACCAACTGCGCTACGGGGCCAAACTAGTGATTTCTAGCGTAAAGAAACCGTATCCCCAGCGGGGTTCGAACCCGCGTTACCGCCGTGAAAGGGCAGCGTCCTAGGCCACTAGACGATGGGGACCAGGTACAACTCGGAAAGTGTAGGGGAGTGACCTGCGTGAGCGGCAGTCGGCCTCACATGTGAGGGTTAATGAGTGATTGACGTCCCGCTGGCTCAGTTTGAAGATCTGGTCAGTGAAGCCTTGGACACGATCCCGGCCGGCCTAGCCGCATTGATGGACAACGTTGCGGTGTTTGTCGAGGAACAAAAGCCGGGGCGACCTGGGCTCCTAGGTTTGTACCACGGTGTTCCGCTCACCAAGCGAGGAACCGGATACTCGGGGTTTTTGCCAGATCACATCACGATCTACCGCAAACCTATTCTGCGGCAGTGTTTCACCCAGGAGGATGTTGTGCGCCAGGTGGGAGTCACGGTAATCCACGAGGTGGCACACCACTTTGGCATTAGCGATGAACGACTACACGAACTGGGCTGGGCCTAGTCTTTGTTTCATGAAGATTGCTGACTCGGTTTATTTCATTAGTGGTGGCGCATCCGGTCTCGGTGAAGCAGCCGCCCGGCGCTTGGCTGCCAATGGTGCGGGTGGGGTCGTGATTGCCGACGTGAATCAAGAAGCAGCTAACGCTCTTGCCACAGAATTAGGTGAGGTTGCACTGGCCGTTCGGGTTGACGTCTGCCACACCGATGAAATCGCTGCCGGAATGGACGCGGCGATCGCACGCTTTGGTCGACTTGACGCAGCGATTAACTGCGCGGGAATTGGTTGGGCCGAGCGAACACTCGACCGAGAAAATCATGCTGCATCAATAGACAATTATCGCCGCGTGATCACTATCAATTTGGTGGGAACTTTTGACGTCACCCGAATAGCAGCCTCACACATCGCCAAGAACGAGCCACATGACTCAGGTGAGCGAGGCGTGATTGTGCTGACGGCATCCCTTGCCGCATTCGACGGACAAATTGGCCAGGCCGCCTACAGCGCGAGCAAGGGTGGCATCGTCGGGATGACCTTGCCGCTCTCACGTGATCTTGCGGCCGTCGGTATTCGCGTTGTTACCGTCGCGCCGGGTCTAATTGATACTCCGATCTACGACACCATGCCAGAGGGTTTAAAAGAACGACTTGCGTCAACTCCCGTGTTCCCAAAGCGGTTGGGGCTGCCGGATGAATACGCGCACCTGGTGCAAGCAATCCTAGAAAATGGTTACCTCAATGGTGAAACAATCCGACTTGATGCTGCGCTACGGATGGCGCCGAAATAGCCGTTATTTTGTTGCCGCGCGGCGAAGACGATCGCGAACCGCCGCCGCGATTCCTCCTCCGAGCGGTGGAACGGCGTAGATAACGTCTTCACTGGATTTGTCAGCCTCCCGGATCGCGGAGTAGAGCATTCGCGCATATTCGCTCGCGTTGTCAGGGGACGCGATCCTGGTGCAACCAATTGGCGTTTGCACGTCAGCCATGGCAAGTAAAGCGCCAGATTGGATGTGAGGAAGTTCATGTTGGGTTACCAGGTGCAGTGCCTTGTTCGGGGCGTAGTGGGATGCGAGAGTTCCGGGTGCTCGCACATCACTGTCACGGTGGGAAAGTTGAATAATTGTTTCAATATCCTCAGCGGTGATTCCACCGTGTCGCAGAATAATGGGTTCACTCCCGGTCGCATCGATAATTGTTGATTCAACCCCGACACTCGAACTTTGACCGTCGAGCGCGACATCCTCGGCGCCGAGATGATCGCCTAACTCTTCGATCGCGTGGGCAAGCGTTGTTGGGCTGACACTGCCGAATCTGTTGGCGCTCGGTGCCGCGATACCCACTGCCGGATCATTTTTTTCTCGGGCAAGTCCCTCGAGAACTTCGTGGAATTTGGGGTGACTTGAAACGCGCAGGGCGATCGTGTCTTGCCCGCCGGTCAAATAGTCGCCCGCTCGCGGGAGTCGCTTAAGCACCAAGGTCATGGGTCCGGGCCAGAAGGCGGTGGCAAGATCCGCGGCGTAGTCCGGGATGTGAGTTGCCCACGCGTACATCTGCTGTTGGTGGGAAATGTGAACGATCACGGGGTGATGTGCCGGTCGGTCTTTGGTGGTGAAGATTCGGGCCACCGCGGCTCGATTATCAGCGTCAGCCCCGAGGCCATAGACGGTTTCGGTCGGCAGGATCGCCAGATTTCCTTGGGCGAGTGCGTGGGCAGCTTCAGGTGGACTCTTCACTACGCGCACGCAGGAACCTTACCCAAGGGAGATTTCGCCCAGTTTTGTAAGGAAATGGTAAAGATTGTGTTCGGGCTTGGCCAACTCTCGATTTTGGCGGAGCCATCTTCGCGCCGGTCCACTCTAATGGGGTCAGTAAACAATCCAGGAGGAATGAAATGACGATTACGCCGGAAAATCCAGCAACGGGTGACACCACGGCTGTTGGCACCGAACCTGTCGGCATAGAGACCCAAGAGCCGGTCACCCCGCCATTCGGACCGAATCCCCCTTCTTACCCGTCAACGAGTGCGGCCCCCACGGGTAAGACCCGAGTCGGACTGTTGGTCACCGGTACGGCCCTCATTGCGCTCTTTGGTGGGGCCGTTGGTGGTGCGGTTGGTTACACGGTTGCCCAAAGTAATTCGAGCACTTCCCTGACGGTTGCAGCGGCTGGTTCGGTTGAACCCGCACCCGGTTCAATTGCGGCCGTGGCGGAAGCCGTGCAACCCTCCGTTGTCCAGTTGAATGTTTCCGGGTCACAGGGCGATGGAACTGGCACCGGGTTTGTTGTCAGTTCCGACGGTTACATCGTTACTAATAATCACGTGGTTGGTAACGGCGGTAGTGGTGGAAAAATTGAAGTGACTTTTGTTGACGGCTCGACGGCGACGGGCAAACTTGTCGGCGCTGATCCCGGCTATGACATTGCCGTTGTGAAAGTTGATCGTACCGATCTTCCAGCGTTAACTCTTGGTAGTTCAGACTCGGTCAACGTGGGTGACGTTGCCATCGCTATTGGTTCACCTCTCGGGCTTCAAGGAACTGTGACCTCAGGAATTATCAGTGCGCTCAATCGCCCGGTAACAGCTGGTGGTCAAGGTGGACTGGCCTACATCAATGCTATCCAAACAGATGCCGCGATAAATCCAGGCAACTCCGGTGGGCCACTTGTTAACGCATCGGGTGAAGTAATCGGAGTTAACTCCGCGATTGCAACACTGGGCATGGGTGACGCCTCGGGAAGTATTGGACTTGGTTTTTCCATTCCGATTGATACGGCAAAGCGAATTGTCGATGAACTGATTAGCACCGGAACGTCTCAAACTCCGATCATTGGCGTTCAACTCGACATGGCGTTCGCTGGTCCCGGTGGAGCAGTAGCCGCGGTGACACCAAATTCTCCGGCGCAGGTTGCAGGACTGCAGGAGCGAGACGTCATCACCAAGGTTGACGGAAACCTGATAAGCGACTCAACGGCACTCATTGTTGCGATCCGCGCAAATGCTCCGGGAGATCAGATTGAACTCACCGTGCTGCGCAATGGCCAAACAATCACGGTCCCACTGACCCTGACGGCGGCTGATCAAAGCAGTTAACAACGTATGTGAATGAATGGCACAGACTGGGCCCGCCGTAACCTCCTCCACGGCGGGCTCAGTTCTATTTGTTCCGCTTCCTTTGCTGACTACTCAAACTATGAACGTGTGTGCTTAACTTATTTATGACCGAAATGTCGCGGTACGCCATCCCGCTTCTACTTATTGGTGACTCAGCACCCAAGAAACTTAAAACCGATCATGGGTAATTCCGCAGTCTTTCAAGGTGCGGTTTGTGCATTTATTGGGCAGAGTTAGATGGTGATCAACCCCCTGTCCATCGTGCGCGAAAAGACTGCCTCTGGATTTAGGCGGATGGTTTCTGGGCAATCTGATGGTGCACCCGAGTGGGTGACCCAACTCAGCGGCGGAACTGACAAGGGCTTCTTCGGTCCCGGGTCGGCGACGTGGGTCGTCCATGGTTCGCTGCCTACCCTTGTCGGCGGGGTGCGCTCACTCCTGATGCAAGCGCTGCACCCGGGTGCCCTTGCTGGCGTTGACGAACACTCGCGTTATGAAGCCGACCCATTGGGCCGTCTGTCGGGAACAACCCAGTGGCTCACCGTCGTGACATTTGGTGACACCATGATGGCGGAGCGGGAGTGTGCACGAGTCCGCGGAATGCATCGAAAAGTGACGGGAACCTACACAAACGCACATGGCGAAGAAAAAGATTACAAAGCGACAGATTCCGACCTATTGCGCTGGGTTCACGTTGCTTTCACGGATTCTTTTTTGGCCACGCATTTAGTGTGGGGTGGCGCAATTCCTGGGGGTCGGGATCAATACGTGCGCGAATGGGCCATCGCCGGTGAGATGGTTGGTGTCACCGATCCGCCACGAAGCTATGACGAATTACAAGATCAACTCAATACATTCAGGCCGGATCTTTGCGGTGGGGAGCGGGCCTCACGTACGGTGAAATTTGTGCGAAATGCTCCGGTCCCGTTGGCTGCAAAACCGCCGTACAGCGCACTTTTCGCGGGTGCGGCCGCAACCATGCCCAAATATCAGCGTGATTTGCTGGGAATACCCACAATTCCATTAACGGTCGTTAAACCCTTGGTCGCGGGAATGCTGGGGAGCCTTGGTTGGGTACTTGGCCCGACCTCCCCCTCAATGAATGCCGCCCAGGAGCGGGCCGCAACCTATGAAAGCACCCCCGACTTGGCCTAGCCACCCCCGTCCGGGTGATGATGTAACACATGCGGTCGCTGCGACCACGAGGTCGACTTCTCCCAGCGCGCACAACCACCGTGGTGGTTGGCGTTGCTTTTTCCTTGTTGGCCTTTGGTCCGATAGCCCACGCGGAAGAGATTCCGGTCCCAGTCCCAACCCCCGTGGCGCCAGCCCCCGTTCCGGCCCCGCCCATAATGCCCACGGCGCTTGGCAGTTGGTGCACCAGCCTTTTCCCCATGTCGGAGAGCAAGCAAAGAACCAAAGCACAAGCTCTGATGGCTGGGAAAGTCGATCTTGGCAAGGGCGGCAGTTACCAACTTACCGAGAATCCCAACTGGCGCCCTCAAGGCTCGGCGGATCTCTCGGGTAATCGGCATATCAATTCACTGGACTGGGCCCTACCACTGTTATTCCGCGGGGTTAATAAACAAAATCAAGTGATGGTGGATCGTTTTCGTCAACTCATGTATTACTGGATTGACGACCATCAAAGTGGTCGTTCCTACTGGGTCGATGCGTCAATTTATGGTGGCCTGCGGACTCAAACACTGGCTTGCGCCTGGCAGACATTGCAGGATCCAATTATTCAGCAGGCCGCGGTTCGAGATGCGACCTCGATGTGGAAGTCGTATCGCGGCGGAACAGATATCAAGATAGGTGCAAACAATACGGACTTGGTCCGTCACATCGGAGCCCTCGCAACTTTCTGTTCCGTGGGTGATCCGAATTTGCGAGATGCGGCCTGGCGAAACCTCGTTGCGATCGCGCGCGGAGTGATCAATCTTGACGGGAGTGACGTTGAAGGTTCACCGCAATACGCGATGTACATGGAGAAACTCCTCACTCAAGTAGAGGCAGCCGCTGTAACCTGTGGAATTCCTAATGAACCAATTCCGCAATTGCGTGAATTGCTTTACGGATTCGTGGCCCAAGCTGTCCGCCCCGATTTTAAACTTGAGTCATTGGGTGACACGGCGTCCGTTCAACTACGAAATAACTTTGGAGTTGGAGACTGGCGTGCGGATTGGCTGCGAACCAAAGGCACAATTGGTACGCCACCAACTCCGGTCTACACGTCCTTCGACGGCGGTTATATTTTTGGTCGTTATTCCTGGGCTCCCAGTGGTGTAGGCGTGCCAGACAGTTTTTACTCACTGCGTTACAAAGGTGTGCGACCAGGAACGGCTCATACCCACGATGACGGCGGTTCGCTTACCTTCTACTCGCGTGGTGTTTCATGGATCTCCGACCCTGGTCCCTACCGGTACAACTCAAGTTCGTTGAGATCCTTCATAAAAACACGCGCTGCTCACTCGACATTCACGGTATCCAACACTAAATACAACCGATGGAAGGGTGTGCTTAAATCCACGAGTCGTTCTGACTCCATATCCGGCGGGAACGACTACTCGTGCTTGGTTGATAAGACGTGGTCAAATACTGATATCACCCGTTGCGTTACCTACGTTCGAGGAAGTGACGTACTCGTCGTCGCCGACTACATCAACGCAGCCAAAGTCAAGGTACCTAAGAAGAAGCGCCCGAATTACCAGAACCGTGAGATCACCCAGCGCTGGCAGATTGGCCCAGGAATTGGAGTTGAGGGTGTTGAAGGTCAATTAACTTTGGTCTCGGGTGATCAACGAGTTGATGTGATCAAAGCCGGTGCTGGCGACTGGAATTTGACGTCTGCGACGCAAGGTTCTTCAATCGGCTGGCACACCGCGGACTGGGGTGTTAAAGCGCCCGGCACGGTGATGTCCCGATCGACAGTGGTCCCGCGCACGGGTGAAGCGCAGGTTCTGGTGACGGTTTTCGTTCCACGCGGTTCGACCGAGAGTGTTCCCGTTGCGGTTGGTGAAGGAACCGTGACCATCACGCGCAACGGTGTTCCCGTCACGGTCGGTTTCCCAGCCCCCTAGAGACCCGCGCACATTGTGACAATTAACAACACGCATTAATTCCGAGCCATGAGTCCAATAGTTGGAGCTCTGTCGTTGCCACGGGTGAGATCGAGTCCGGCACGTTCTCAACGTCCACTTGTTATTTCAGAAGTTCTTCTACCTCGAAACGCTGTGGGAGTGAAGTCACCGCCCCGGACCTAGTTGCGGCTAAGGCCCCAGCAGCACTCGCCCAGCGCAACGCTTCATTTAATGGCAAACCCTCGTTCAACGCCGTTGCTAGCCCACCGCAGAAAGCATCGCCGGCAGCCACCGTGTCAATTGAAATAATGCGAAAAGCCGCGGCTTGTCCTGATGCACTTGCCGTGGACCACACCGCACCCTTCTCACCGCGCGTAATAATTACCGTGCCCACCCCTCGGTCAACAATTTTTGTCGCAACTTCTACAAAATCCAACATTGTTTGCAGCGACTCTTGATCTAAGCCGGCTAGTTCACGTGCCTCGTGCTGATTGGGTACCAGATAATCGATCACCGAAAAAATTAATGGAGAAAAATCACGCATGGGAGCTGGGTTCAAAATTGTGATTGCTCCAAGTTCCTTTGCGACCCGCAACGCGCGTTCCGTTGTCGCAACAGGAATCTCACCCTGGGTGAGAACCACTCCGATCTGGTTGGATTCGGCAA
>JBDNFV010000060.1:0-9403 GCA_041689635.1 Candidatus Nanopelagicales bacterium
ACAGCATGAGCCATGTCCATAATTTCTCGAACCGGGTTGATGGTCCCTAGGAGATTTGACTGGTGCACGATCGAAACGAACTTCGTGGTGTGGTCAATCACACCGGGTTCGATATTGAGCCGACCTTGCTCGGTGATCCCGAACCATCGCAAGGTGGCGCCTGTTTTGGCGCACAGTTCCTGCCACGGGATCAGATTTGCGTGGTGTTCCATTTCGGTCACGACGATCGAATCGCCCGGACCGACAACGAACCGCTGGTCAACGTCGAGGCCCTGACGCGCTTTGTCGGTGGCATTTGAAAAAGCGTAGGCCACCAGGTTTATCCCTTCGGTGGCATTTTTGGTAAAGACGATTTCCTCAACCTGGGCACCAACAAAGGTAGCGATTGTTTCCCGTGCGCTTTCGTAGGCATCGGTTGCTTCTTCCGCTAAGGCATGTGCTCCACGGTGAACGGCCGCATTTGAATTCTCGTAGAAGTGCCGTTCGGCATCGAGAACCTGGAACGGTTTTTGCGAGGTGGCTCCACTATCGAGGTACACCAAAGGGACGCCTCGAACCGAACGAGACAGAATCGGGAAATCTTCGCGCAATTTATCGACGTCAAACATTACGCACGCGCCGCTGCGGTATAGGTCTCGTAACCATCGGCCTCGAGGACATCGGCTAACTCTGGCCCGCCCGTTGCCACGATTCTTCCGTCGACGAAAACGTGCACAACATCGGGCTTGATGTATCGAAGAATTCGCGTGTAGTGCGTAATAAGGAGTACTCCCGCATCACTTGACTCTTTAAAGCGATTGACTCCTTCACTCACAATTTTGAGCGCATCTACGTCGAGGCCTGAGTCGGTTTCGTCCAGGATGGCAATTTTAGGTTTCATCAGACTCAACTGCAGAATTTCGTGACGTTTTTTTTCCCCGCCAGAGAATCCCTCATTGACATTGCGGCCCGCGAACGCGGGATCCATTTGCAGGTCTGCCATTGCTTCCTTCATGTCCTTCGTCCAAGTTCGCAACTTAGGTGCTTCACCCTTAAGTGCCGTAATGGAGGTGCGCAGGAAATTCGAGACGGACACGCCAGGGATTTCGACGGGGTACTGCATTGCGAGGAATAAGCCCGCGCGTGCTCGCTCATCGACGGTCATGGCAAGAACGTCTTGACCGTCAAGGTCAATGGATCCGGAGGTGACCGTGTACTTGGGATGACCGGCGATGACGTAGGCCAAGGTGCTCTTGCCCGATCCATTGGGACCCATGATTGCACTGGTCTTGCCCGACTCCACCACGAGGGAAACCCCACTCAGAATAGGCGTTTGAACACCGTCGGTGACGACGCAGGCGTGTAAATCAGTGATGGTTAACGTGCTCATTGGCTCGTGCCTTTCGTGAGGTAGATCGGATTAGTCGGGTCTGTGGTGTCAGCCGAGATTGCATACGTCTTTACCGGCGTGAGCGCGGGGGGTGAGGTGGGAATGCCGGTTCGCACGTCGAATGCGGAACCATGTAGCCAGCACTCTAAGAGACACCCGTCAACGTCTCCCTCGGAGAGGGCAACTTCTGCGTGTGAACACCGATCCTCGATCGCAAACAATCCCTCGGGTGTGTTAACCACCACGACCAGGACACCTTCGACGTCAAATTGGCGTGCTGTTCCTGCGGGCACATCCGATACGACGCCGATTTGTACCTGATTACTCATGATCAACAATTCCTAACTTCATTTCAATTCTTCGCATTAACGACGCGCTGAGATCTGGATCATCAATTTTGCTCAGAACATCGACAAAGAAACCACGAACAACGAGCACGCGCGCTATTTCTTCGGGAATTCCACGCGACTGCATGTAGAACAGTTGCTCGTCATCGAAGCGACCGGTAGCACTTGCATGGCCTGCCCCAACAACATCACCTGTTTCGAGTTCAAGGTTGGGGACCGAGTCAGCGCGTGGGCCGTCTGAGAGCAAAAGATTGCGATTGAGTTCATAGGTTTCAATTCCGACGGCTTCGCGGCGCACGAGTACATCGCCGATCCAGACCGAGTGCGCACCCTCGCCGCTCAATGCTCCTTTATAAATCACATTGCTGGTGCAGTGTGGTTGGGTGTGATCGACCAAGATTCGGTGCTCCTGAAACTGGTGACCGTCAAGGAGAAAAGCTCCCAGCATCTGCGCTTTACCGCCGGGAGCCCGGTACGTCAACGTTGGCACCATCCGAATAACACCGCCGCCAAGAGTGATGGATAGTCCGATGAAGTTTGCATCGCGTCCGACTTCGGTGAACCAATGCAGGTGTTGGATCACGGCCGTCTGCGCATCGGTAACCGAAAGCATGGTGAGATCCGCTTGATCTCCCAGAATGGACAGCATGGAACCACTGACGTCCCCTGAGGTGTCGTGGATGAGAACCACTTGTGATTTGGAGAACGGTCCTGCGTGAACCTCTACATGAAGGTAGTTGTTCTCCCCCGCATTTTTCAAATTCACCACGATCGGGCTGGAATGAATCGATTCCTTAGCAATGGTGACGAGTACCGCGTGGGTTGCTTTCTCTCGAGCAATCGCACTTGGACGGTCGGTGGGCAACCAGGTCCGTGATAGTCGTGGGTCGCTGATGTCAACAAACTCGACCGTCGCATCGTGCTCCCCCGCAAGCCCGACGCTCCCCCAGGCCGCTGGCTGAAAAAACTCAGCCAATTTTTTAATTGGTGCAAAACGCCACTCTTCCTCCCGACCTTTGGGCAGGTCGAAATCGTCGATGTCACGCGAGGCGACTCGAGGAGCGAGGTCTTTTGCAGGTGCAACGGTGGGAGCTCTCACCCAACCGCCCCTTCCATCTGCATTTCGATCAAACGGTTGAGTTCAATCGCATATTCCATGGGCAACTCGCGAGCAATTGGCTCAATGAAGCCACGGACAATCATGGCCATCGCTTCATCTTCACTCAGGCCCCGTGTCATGAGATAGAACAACTGCTCTTCACTGACCTTGGACACTGTTGCTTCATGCCCCATTTGGACGTCGTCTTCACGGACATCGACATAGGGGTAAGTGTCAGAGCGACTGATGTCGTCCACCAACAATGCGTCACATTTAACCGTGCTTTTGGAGTGGTGGGCACCTTCAATAATTTGTACCAGACCCCGGTAACTTGTCCGACCGCCTCCGCGAGCAACTGATTTACTAATAATCGAAGAGGATGTATGCGGAGCCGCATGCACCATCTTGGCACCGGCATCTTGATGCTGACCGGGTCCGGCAAATGCAATCGAAAGAGTCTCACCACGGGCATGCTCACCCGTCATGATCACGGATGGGTACTTCATGGTGACTTTGCTACCAAGGTTTCCATCAACCCACTCCATGGTGGCGCCCTCGTGGGCAATGGCCCGCTTTGTCACCAAGTTGTACACGTTTGTGGACCAGTTTTGAATGGTCGTATAACGGCAGCGTCCACCCTTTTTCACGATGATTTCCACGACCGCCGAGTGCAATGAATCACTGGAGTAAATGGGTGCCGTGCAACCTTCAACGTAGTGAACGTAAGCGCCTTCATCCACAATAATGAGGGTCCGCTCGAACTGGCCCATGTTTTCGGTATTAATCCGGAAATACGCTTGTAATGGAATGTCAATGTGTACGCCCTTAGGTACGTAAACGAACGAACCACCCGACCACACCGACGTGTTCAGTGCCGCGAATTTGTTGTCGCCCACCGGGATAACCGAGCCAAAGTATTCCTTGAAAACATCTTCGTGTTCGCGAAGTGCCGTATCGGTGTCCAGAAAAAGTACGCCTTGTTCTTCGAGGTCTTCACGAATCTTGTGGTAGACAACCTCGGACTCGTATTGGGCAGCCACACCTCCAACGAGGCGTTGCTTCTCGGCTTCTGGAATTCCCAACCGGTCGTAGGTGTTTTTAATGTCGTCGGGGAGATCGTTCCAGTCTGTCGCTTGCTTCTCTGTCGAGCGAACAAAGTATTTGATCGTGTCAAAGTGAATACCGGTGAGGTCTGAACCCCAGTGCGGCATTGGCTTCTTCTCGAAAAGTTTGAGTCCCTTGAGCCGCAGGTCCAACATCCATTGGGGTTCATTTTTCTTCGCGGAGATGTCACGAACAACTTCTTCGTTGATGCCGCGGCGGGCGTTTGCGCCGGCATCGCTCGCGTCGCTCCAGCCGTACTCGTAGCTACCAAGTGCCTCAATCGTGGCGTCTTGCTCACTCTTGGCGTTGGGGATCGTTGTACTCATGCTGATACCTCTCTACTTTCCCGCAGATTGCGAGCTTGATGTTGTTCTTGCTGTACCTGGCTGAAAATGTTGTTGGGGATCAAGGTCGTACAAATAGGGTCACCGTGCGCGAGGGTGGCCAAGCGAGTGACGTGTTGACCAAGGGCTGCACCAAATGCATGTGTTTCTTCTTCGCACAATTCCGGAAATTCACTCGCGGCCGCCACGACCGGGCAGTGATGCTGACACAGTTGACTTGAATGTGAATTCTTCGATGCCGGCTCAAGAGTTGCGGCGTAGCCCTCGTCGTTGAGAACGTCGATGATGGAAAGGATACTTCCACCGGCGGTCATTCGGGCGGCGCGTTCTGCTGCAAAAGCACGAACCGCTGTACGGCCGAATGTTCGATCAATGAAACGTAAGGTCTCCAGTGCTAGATCGTCGTTGCTTTGGTCACACGCGCTGCGACCGAGTCGGGTCAGCGAATAGGTGACGCTGGGTCGCCCACGTCTGCGAGTGGGAGTTGGACCAAAGGGTGCCCGTTCATGGGATTCAATAAGGTCTGTAGCAAGCAAAGATCCGAGTGACCTTCGGGTGGCCTGGACAGATGTACCTAAAGTGTGGGAGAGATCAACGGCGGTAGCGGCGCCGACCTCAAGGAGAACCCGGGCCACGCGCTCAGCTGCTCTCCCGGGGAATTTCACAACACTATTGTTGCCTAATTACCAATCCACGCAACCGCAGGGGTTCCACAAGGCAAACCCTAGACTGCGTTCGTGCCGGTCAACCCCGATCCCGCCGCGGATCAGATGTGGGCGATCTCGTGCGAAAACCTCAGCCTCACCTACCCCAGCGGCGCAGGGATTTCGGGGATAGATCTCAACTTTGGCCCGGGTACCACGGCCATCGTGGGCAATAATGGCGCGGGAAAATCAACATTACTAGAGGCCATTGCCGGTCTACGCACTCCGACCAGTGGCCAGATAGAGATTTTTGGTGAAACCCCGGGGATGTGGCGCTCACGCGGTGTCCATCAGGTGGGGGTTGCCCTTCAGGACGGCCGCCCCTATCCGGGGGCAAAGCCTCAGGCTTTATTGAAATACCTCAATCAGCTTTACGGGTGCGTTCAACGCCGATCTGGTTACCCAACGGTTGAGTTTCTGATCGAGGCGTTCTCCCTCACCACGAACACTGCCATAAAAAACCTCTCCGGCGGTGAATTGCAAAGGCTCAAATGTGCTGCGGCGCTCGTCGCCGGTGCCCCTATTCTCATTCTCGATGAACCAACAGCCGGCCTAGACCCACAAGGCCGACGCGACCTCTACAACGTTCTGGCACAAGTTGTCCCAGAAAAAAGCACGGTGCTGGTCTCAACCCACATTCTGGAAGATTTAGAGCAGATAAATTCCCGGGTAATCGCGCTCACATCTGGTTGTGTGGCGTACGACTCACAAGTGAGTTCAGCAACGACGGCGTTTTACTTGACGTTTGTGAGTCGGTCAAATATTGAACTGAGCGGTTTGCGTAAAGCTTTAGCCGAGGACGTTGTTATCTCCGAGAAGATCAATGGCAGCTATTCCATCACCAGCGAGTTGCCTATCGATGCAGCCTTCATTACGACAGTGATGAACTTTTGTGCGCAAATCGGCGCCGAAGTTTCACAGATCAACGTGCGCGAGCGCGGCGGTGTTCTCGCAGACATTGAAAATCTACTGCTTGAAGGCGGCGCCCAATGATAAAACTGCGCCGCCTTTTCATTCAAACGAAATGGGAATTCCTGCTCAATGCTCGCAACTCTGAACAGTTATTGCTCTTGATCATTATTCCTATCGTGATTCTTATCGTTTTAACCAAGACAGCAATCATTGGAGGGGAAAGCACGCCGATCGCGACGGCCTTTGCGACCGTTCTCACGGTATCAACTGTCGCTGCAGGGTTCACCTCGTTGGCCATTGCTACCGCATTTGAACGCCGCAGCGAGACTCTCGTTTTTTTGGGAACGACTTCACTCACCCGACTGGAGGTTGTCTTAGCAAAAAGCTTCGGCAGCTTTTTACTGGCAATATTTGCCGGACTATTCACACTGGTTGCAGCTCTGGTCCTCGGGTGGTCTCCCACTTTAGGGTCCCTGTTCGTCCCGATCTGGATTGCGCTTGGAGTTTTCAGTATCAGTGGGTTCGGCTATCTGATCGCTGGCACCCTGCGGGCGGAAGCAGTCTTGGCAATCGCGAACGCGATCTTCGTTTTCGTGCTGATGTTCGGCGGTGTCATTTTCACCTTTGGAACGGGTGTCACGGCACTCCTCGAGTTTTTCCCGCCGTTAGCCCTGAAAACGGTGATCGATTTTTCAGTGTCGGTACCCGATATTGGCTACCCACATGTGATTAAGGCCATGCTGGTTCTTGCGGCATGGGGAATTGTCGGTCACGCGCTGGCTTCTCGATTTTTCAAGTGGCGCTAATCAACTTAAGGTAAGCCCATGAACCCCGTAAACCAGTCGCGTATCCCCCGCTGGATGCGAGCAATTTTTATCGCGAATCTGGTTGCCCAGTCCGGAATCATCGTGACCGGGGCGGTTGTGCGACTGACCGGTTCGGGCCTTGGATGCCCAACCTGGCCACAGTGTGTTGAAGGTTCCTATACACCCACCGTTCGGCAAGAAGAGGGCATTCACAAATATATTGAATTCGGAAACCGATTGCTCACCTTCGTTCTGGTCATCATCGCGATCGCAGTTCTCGTCGCCATCGTGGTCAACGCTCGTTCACGTCGGCGCGCGGGTATCCCCCAGCGACGCGCCCTCATAATTTTGGCAATTATTCCTTTCGTTGGAACAGCAGCCCAAGCAGTTCTGGGCGGAATCACCGTACTTACCGGGCTTCATCCGACCATCGTGTCTGCCCACTTCCTCGTCTCGATCGCACTCGTTACCGCTGCTGTGGCCCTCGTGGCGCGTTCGGGGGACCTCGGTGATCAACCAATTGTCTACCTCGCCCCCAAGCCCGCCCGGTTCCTCACGTGGCTTCTCGTTAGTGTCGCAGCGGTAGTTGTCGTGCTCGGGGTTATTACAACGGGCAGTGGACCGCATAGCGGGGATGCAGAGAGCGAAGCCCGGTTCTCCTTCGACCCGCAAACGGTTGCGTGGATGCACGCAGATTCGGTATTTCTCTTCATTGGATTACTCATTGGCCTGATCGTCGCGCTGCGGTTATTTAAGAGCACGAAATCAATGCGCAGACGAACAGTACTTCTGATTTCACTCACACTTGCCCAAGGCACACTCGGTTACCTTCAATATTTCACCGGCTTGCCCGTTACGTTGGTAGCGATTCACGTACTGGGCGCGGTTCTGACTTGGATTGCGGTGCTGTTTATTCCGTTCTCCATGCGCACCCGCGGTGAGCCTGAAGTGGCGTAGCCGGATTCGTTTAAGGAACGAACGGCGTAATGCCGATCAATAAGAAAAGTAGCGCTAGATAAGTAATTGAGCCGTGAAAAACCTTCATGGCGGGTTTCTGTAATTCTTGATAGTTCGCCTTACCACGATGGGTACGTTTCACCAGCCCGAGTGAAATTACCACAAACCAAACCCCCAAAACCACCGCGCCAATGGAGTACACCCATCCCATGGATGCAACGGGAATGAGCGCGAGAGAAGCGAGTGTCATGGCCACGGAATAGAGCGCGATATTGCGCGTCACCACCCGTTCGGGTGCGACGACGGGAAGCATCGGAACCCCCACCGATGCGTAGTCATCCCGATATTTGATGGCAAGCGGCCAGTAATGGGCCGGGGTCCATAAGAAAACAATGAGGAACAGAAGCGCTGGTGTCCAACTTAATGAACCCGTTACCGCTGCCCACGCGATCAGCACCGGCATACAACCGGCTGCTCCACCCCACACAATATTTTGCGGCGTGGAGCGTTTCAACAGAATTGTGTAGCCGAGGGCGTAGAGCACGATTGCGAGAAACCCGAGAAACGCCGCCAGCCAATTTGTGAGCAACCCCAGTGTCAGCACGCTGATAACGCCCAAAATTGTCGCTTGTATCAGGCCAGCACGCACACTGATAACGCCCGCGGCTATCGGGCGGGTTCCGGTTCGGTGCATGATCGCGTCAATGTCTGCGTCATAGACGCTGTTGTAGGTATTGGCACTCGCCGCGGCGGCTGACCCGCCAACCACAACCGCAATGGTCGCCAACAGGGAGGGCAGACCATCGGCTGCGAGGAACAAGGTGGGGACGGCCGTGGCCAAAAGTAACTCAACAATTCTGGGTTTGGTTACCCAGAAATAGGGAGCAAAGCGCTCGCGCATTCGCAAATCACTCACGCTGTAGACCTCACCCCTTAAACATACTCAATAGATCCTTTGGCGGCCCGGCGTGGGCGGTTGGCGAATTCATCGCCTTCGAAACTTTGATGCCTTCACCAATAGACTTTGCTCATGACAGCGACCCGACAAATCCCGATCAATTTGGATCCAGTACTGCAGTGGGATGCAGATGACCAAAAAGCGATTGACTATTTGCGGGCACTCGCAGCCGATGCGGTCCAAAAGGTGGGAAATGGACACCCGGGGACCGCCATGAGCCTCGCGCCGGCCGCCTATCTTCTGTTTAACAAGATCATGACTCACGACCCGAGTGATCCTGCGTGGCTTGGCCGTGATCGCTTCGTGCTATCAGCCGGCCACTCCAGCCTAACCTTGTATTCGCAATTATTTTTGTGTGACTACGGACTCACCATGGATGATCTGAAGTCGTTTCGAACCAGTGGGAGTCTGACTCCCGGTCACCCCGAGTTTGGTCACACGGTGGGTGTTGAAACCACCACCGGGCCATTGGGTCAGGGTGTTGCTAACGCCGTGGGAATGGCAATGTCAGAGCGCTACGAAGCCGGACTTTTCCCCGGTGTGCCATTTGCCCACCGCGTGTGGGTCATCGCCTCCGATGGGGACCTACAAGAAGGGGTCTCTGGTGAAGCGTGCTCACTCGCCGGGACCCAAAAGTTGGGTCACCTCAATGTGATCTGGGACGACAATCGAATTTCCATCGAAGGAAACACACAGGTTTCCTTCACCGAAAATGTGGCACAGCGCTACCGTGCTTATGGCTGGGATGTCCACGAAGTTGACATGCTGGCCAATGGTGATGTTGATATCCCGGCCCTGCATGC
>JBDNFV010000061.1:0-1869 GCA_041689635.1 Candidatus Nanopelagicales bacterium
ACGGGAATCAGGCGTTCACAACCCTTGTCTCTGACGCGTACGTTGACCGAGATGCCCGCAAGGGAAAGGGCGCCTCAGATCATGCGCCCGTTGTTGTTGACCTGAATCTGCCGTGAAGTGCCGCGATTAAATGTCGCGGTACACATCTGATCAATGAGCGACTGCTAGGACTGTCACTAGCTTTTCTTGTTCATTAATATCGTAAATGACCCGGTACGTTCCCCTTCGAGCCGAGTAATGGCCACCGGTCAATGGCAGAAGCCTTTTACCCACTCGCTGCGGATTGCCAAGTAACGTGACTGAAATAAACTCAAATGCTGCAAACGCGATGGATTCCGGGAGTCGCTCTGCAAGCTGTTTTCTTGCCGTTGGAGCGATGCGCAATTCGTACTTGTCAGGTGACACGTGAGTTGCGCTTGCGCTCTTGCATCGCCGCCGTGAGTTCCTCCAGTGTTTCACCTTGACCCTGAGCAATCTCACTCTCCGACGCCAAAAGTTGTTGAACCAAAGGCTGATCTGACAAGACCGCGATTGTTTCCTGCAGACTCTCGAGCTCTTCTTGAGAGATTAGGACGGCCGAGGGCTTACCGTGGACAGTGACGGTCACCCGATCATGTTCGGACTGAACACGCTTCACAAGTTCGGAAAGGTGGGCCTTTACATCGGCCAGAGACAGAGTTGACATAGTCGACATGGTCATAAGTATGACCTATTCAAATCTCTGCGACAATGGCAGAACATGGCCTCGACCGTGATGCCCGCAAGGGAACGGGAGCCTCAAATCATGAGCCCGTTGTTGATGACCTCAATCCGCGGTGATACGTGGGTTTCCCATAAGCACTTCTTGCGAATCTGCCCAGATGTAGCGTGTAAAAGCGCCCAAATGTAGCGTAGAGGGGCGCCCAGATGTAGTGTAAGAGCGTGAATGAGCAAGATTTTCCTGTGGATGTCGCTTATGCTCCGAGGTTGATAGACGGGGAATTGTCATCCCTGATCCAGCTCGTTCCAGCGATTGCCCTAGAGGGGCCCAAAGGGGTTGGGAAAACAAGTGCGTGTGCGCGAATTGCCAAAAGCGTTTTTTATCTCGACGACCCGGTGACCCTCGAGGTCTTGGAGGCGGCACCCGAAAGACTCACTTCGGCAACACCGCCAGTATTGATTGACGAATGGCAGCGGTGGCCACGCAGTTGGGATTTAGTTCGACGTAGCGTGGACCAGTCCAATAAGCAGGGACGTTTCCTCCTGACCGGTTCAACCTCACTCGATAACCCGGAGACCCACTCGGGTTCGGGTCGAATTGTTGACCTGCGCATGCGACCCATGTCACTTTTTGAGAGAGGGTTCCCAACAACTGTTTCACTCGCGAAATTACTCTCCAGTGAAATTGTGGAGATCGTCGGCTCAACCTCCGTTGGGTTGGAGAACTACATCACCGAAATTTTGGGGAGCGGACTCCCCGGCTTACAAGGAATGGCTGAGCAAGCTAAAACGAAACTTCTACAAACCTATGTCAACCGCATCGTTGACCGGGATATTCCCGAGACCGGCCTGCGGGTTCGCAACCCAGCTTTAATGAGACGGTGGCTCACGGCGTTCGCAGCGGCTACCTCCACGATCGCAACTTTTGAAACTATTAGGGATGCGGCAACGGCAGGGAACGCAGAGAAACCGGCTCGCTCCTCAACGAACCCCTATCGAGATTCTCTCGAACGCATTTGGATTTCAGATCCTTTACCGGGTTGGGCACCCACCCATTCCCAAATCAACAGGCTGACATTTGCGCCGAAGCATCACCTCGCTGATCCTGGCTTCGCTGCCGCAATCCTCAACCTTGATGCCGAGGATCTCATTGAAGGCAAAGGGACCCTC
>JBDNFV010000062.1:0-1987 GCA_041689635.1 Candidatus Nanopelagicales bacterium
TCTTGAGCGGATCTGTATTGAAACCGTAGAGGCAGGGGACATGACCAAGGATCTGGCCATGTTGGTCGGACCCGAGCAAAAATGGTTGACCACCCAAGATTTCCTCAGCGCAATTGACACCCGGCTGCAGGGAGCAATGCGTCCCTAACGTGAAAAAAGTTCTAAGGTTAGCCCCGTGAGCGATATCTTGGTCAACTTTGGTGTGATCTTAGTTTTTGTCTTAATCGGTGGATTTTTCGCAGCCGCCGAACTGGCCTTGGTTTCAGTTCGGGAAAGCCAGGTTGCTCGATTGGCAGAGAGTTCCAAAAGAGGGCGAACCCTCGCAGGGCTAACCGCTGACCCGGGTCGCTTTTTGGCGGCCGGCCAGGTGGGGGTAACCCTCGCCGGTTTTATCTCCGCTGGATTTGGCGCGGCCACCATCGCTCCCGAACTTGCCGTGCCACTTGAAAATTGGGGACTGAGCAGTGCGGCAGCCAGCACTGTTGCATTTGTGCTCACCACGGTCGTAATCGCTTATATTTCCTTGGTGTTGGGTGAATTGGTGCCCAAGCGGATTGCGCTGCAGCGGGTTGAGCAGGTTGCATTATTTGTCGCTGGTCCTATTGAACTGACAGCGAAGATCACCCGCCCGTTTATTGCAGCGTTAGGCGCATCCACGAATGTTATTGTTCGCCTCTTCGGGATCGATCCCAAGGCTGCTAAAGAGCAGATGAGTGGCGAAGAACTTCGGGACCTGGTAGCAGCGCACGAAGAGCTCAGCGTTGAGGAACGCGAAATGATCGATGACATTTTTGCCGCAGGAGAGCGCGAGTTACGCGAAGTCATGATGCCCCGCACCGAAGTTTCCTTCTTGGATGCATCACTACCAGTGTCCAAAGCAATCCGTCTCATTTCTGACCAACCCCACTCGCGTTATCCGGTGATTCGGGGTAGCGCCGATGAAGTCGTCGGGTTTGTTCACATTCGTGATCTACTCGACCCCGACTTAAAAGACACAAGTATTCACGTCGGCAAACTCGCCCGCGAAGTCTTGACCTTTCCGGCAAGCAAAGAAGTTATCAGCACTCTCAATGAGATGCGTCGGATGCGAGCCCATTTGGCTATGGTTCAAGATGAATACGGTGGTACCGCTGGGTTGGTCACCATGGAGGACCTCGTTGAGGAACTGATCGGTGACATCAAGGACGAGTACGACGTGGAAGCCCCGGCACACGAGCCAAGCGTTATGGGTGAAATAACCGTCGACGGGCTTCTCAATCGTGACGACTTTGAGGATCAAACGTCAATTGAATTGCCCGAGGGACCATTTGAAACGATTGCCGGTTTCATTATTTCCCAGTTGGGACAGTTGCCGCAGATCGGGGACACGGTTAAGTTGGCCAACCACGAATTCTTTGTCACCGAGCTTGACGGCCGTCGGGTTGCCAGGGTGCGGGTGGTGACCCACGAAACAAGTAGTGAGGAACAATACAACGGTGACGAACACTAGCCAGAAACTCAAAATCTTTTCTGGTATCCAGCCGACGGCGGATTCTTTCCATATTGGCAACCTTTTGGGGGCCCTGCAGGAATGGGTGAAACTCCAAGAGAGCCACGATTCGTATTTCTGCGTGGTAGATCAACACGCGATTACCGTTGATCACGATCCGCAGCTGTTGCGTAAGCGCACACTCGTTTCTTTTGCCCAGTTACTAGCAATCGGTTTAGACCCCGACAAATGCACGGTATTCGTGCAAAGCCAAGTCGCGGCTCACAGCCAACTTTCGTGGGTACTCCAATGCCAGACCGGTTTTGGCGAGGCAGGTCGGATGACCCAATTTAAGGACAAAAGCTCAAAGGCGGGTAATGAACGCTCGACGGTTGGTTTGTTCACCTACCCGATCTTGCAAGCCGCAGATATTCTTTTGTACCAATCAAATGGTGTTCCCGTGGGCGAGGATCAAAGACAGCACCTTGAATTGACGCGTGATCTAGCCCAAAGGTTCAA
>JBDNFV010000063.1:0-1901 GCA_041689635.1 Candidatus Nanopelagicales bacterium
CGCAACCGGGAAGTGAACAAGGTCTATCACGCTGTTGTCCAAGGCTTACTCGATCCTCTCGTGGGAACAATTGACGCCGCAATTGGACGCCATCCGGGGCACGAATACAAATACGCGATCACCAAGGATGGTAAACCCAGCATTACCCACTACGAGACTCTGGAAGCCTTCCGTCACGCCTCATTGGTTCAGGTACAGTTGGAAACTGGTCGAACCCACCAAATTCGGGTACACATGTCAGCGATGCGTCACCCGATCGTGGGTGACACCATGTACGGTGGAGATCCGGTTTTAGCCGCCCGATTAGGTCTTGACCGCCAATGGTTACACGCGGTTGGACTGGCATTTGATCACCCGCGGACCGGCGAACGAGTGGAATTAACAAGTGAATACAGCGAAGACCTCATCCGTGCACTCCGCATTTTGCGCGACGCCTGATCGTGATTCACTGCTCCTTCCCCTTGGGCAGTGCACAGGTGAAGGGGAGCCGTTGAGGTAATGAGCAGGAATGGTTTTCTGTTGGTGAATTGTGATGCGATAAGGGTGATTGTGTGGGTGAGTCGGTAGGAAAGGGCGATTTCGTCCACCTTCATGTGCATACCGAGTACTCCATGCTTGACGGTGCCTCAAAACTCGACGACCTTTTTACAGCGGCGCAATCTCAAGGAATGCCGGCTATCGCCATGACAGATCACGGCAACCTTTTTGGCGCCTACGATTTCTGGAAAAAAGGAAAAGCGTACGGGGTAAAGCCGATCATCGGACTTGAAGGTTATTACGCACCGCAAGGTCGTTTCGAACGCTCCCCATTTGATTTTGGTGGTGGTTTTGACGAAGGAGCCCCGGAGGACCCGGGGGCCGGTCGCGGTAAACACAGTTACACCCACATGACACTGTGGGCGGAAAACACCCTCGGGATGCACAATCTATTTCGACTGTCATCCCTCGCGAGTATCGAGGGCCACTACCACAAGCCTCGCTTTGACCGTGAACTTTTAGACCGGTACGGCAAGGGCCTGATAGGAACGACCGGCTGTGCGAGCGGAGAGGTAAATCGCTGGTTGCAAGCGGGGCAATACAAGAAAGCTTTGGCGTGCGCGGCGGACTACCGAGATATCTTTGGCGCCGGTAATTTCTTCGCCGAGATCATGGATCACGGACTCGCGATCGAACGTAACTTCATGCCGGACCTGGTCAAAATCGCGAAAGCGCTCAATTTGCCGCTCATTGCAACGAATGACATGCACTATGTTCATGAAAGCGATGCCGACACACATGACGTGTTGCTGTGTATTGGAACCCGAACAACACTTGATGACCCGAAGAGATTCAGGTTCGGTGCTCGTGATTTCTATTTAAAGTCGGCCGCGCAAATGCGAGATCTGTGGAGTGAATTTCCCGAAGCATGTGACAACACGCTCGTGATCGCCGAGCGTTGCAATGTGGAATTCAATGAAGGCGCCAACCTGATGCCACGAGCTGATATTCCCGTTGGGGAAAGCGAAGAGTCCTGGCTGGTCAAGGAAGTCGAAATCGGCCTAGCGAACAGATACCCAACCGGAGTTCCCGACAAAGTGCGTACCCAAGCCGAATACGAACTGGGAGTGATTGCCCAAATGGGGTTCCCCGGGTACTTTCTGGTGGTCGCCGATCTCGTGCAGCATGCGAAAAATAGCGGGATCCGAGTGGGACCCGGTCGAGGTTCGGCGGCCGGCGCCATGATCGCCTACGCATTAGGCATCACGGACCTTGATCCCATCGAGCACGGATTGCTGTTCGAAAGGTTCCTCAACCCTGAGCGAATCTCAATGCCAGATATCGACATTGACTTTGACGAACGACGTCGCTCCGACATGATCCGTTACGCCACGGAAAAATACGGTGAAGAACGGGTTGCGCAG
>JBDNFV010000064.1:0-3397 GCA_041689635.1 Candidatus Nanopelagicales bacterium
CACGACGCCAACAGATCCGATGGTCAGGGCGATCAGAACAACAACGATCGCCGAAATAGTCGAGCGGGCGCGCACCCCTTGGCGCCCCCACCAAGTGGAAGTCGTGACAACTTGCCTCATGTGGGCGAGCATACGTCCACGCGCCACCACAGCAAATGCTTGTGTTCATAAAATCTGGATTCTCTCAGGCTTTTCTCAGCCAGAAACATTTAGCGTGCGCACATGAGTGAATATGCGATCCAAGCAAGTGGACTGTCAAAGAGATACGGAATCAATACGGCGCTGCTCGATCTGAATCTAGAGATTAGTAGCGGAGAGGTCTTCGGGCTTCTGGGACATAACGGCGCTGGCAAGACGACGACCGTAAACCTGCTGACCACGTTGTTAGAACCAACAGCCGGTCAGGTGGTGATTAATGGAATCAACGCTGCGGAGTACCCCAACGAGGTCCGTCGAGTGATCGGTTATCTGCCAGAGAATGTTCAGTTCTACGACAACTTAACCACCATGGAAAACCTGAGATTTTTTGCGAGACTCTCCGGACTTACAAAACCAGATATTCGAATCCGAGAGGTGTTGGAGTACCTGGACTTTAACGATCATGACCATGAGCGGGTTGGCTCCTTCAGCAAAGGTATGCGTCAACGGGTCGGAATCGCGCAGGCAATTTTGCACGCACCGTCTGTTCTTTTTCTTGATGAACCTACTTCGGGTCTAGACCCCGAAGGGGTGCACCAGTTACGCGACGTAATTGTCAGGCTGAATCAGGAACTGAGCATGAGTGTTTTCATGAACACTCACTTGCTTTCTGAAGTGACGAAAACGTGCACGAGCATCGGGATCCTGCGAAAAGGCGAGTTGGCATATCACGACTCATTAACGGCAACCCTAGAAGCCTTCCCAAGGGAAGAGTCACTCGAATCGATCTATTTACAGATTGAGTCAGCAGGTATTCGGTGAAACGCGCCCTAGCGATCTCGAGGCACGAGCTTGTGAGTTTGCGGCGTGAAAAACTTCCACAAGTCTTACTCATGGTATTCATCCTCATGGTTTCGGTCTCCGGCTTAATCGGTTGGCTAACTAATACAACTGTCAGTAGTGTCTGGACAGAGGCCACGCAGACGGGACTAACACAAGCTCCAAATCCATTTGAAAACGTCAGTCCGTTGTATTACTCCCGTAACACCGTGATCTATTTGGTACTCATCGGTGCGCTGATGGCAATTGTCGTTGGTGTTACGTCCACCATGCGGGACCGCAAAGCACGCACTATTGATTTGGTCCTGAGTAGACCGATTTCCGTCGTCGAATACTTGCTGGGGAAAACCATTGGGGTGGCAATCTTTCTGGCAGCGGCGCTTGTCGCCACCGGGTTGATCAGTTGGGTGAGCATTTCCTTCATCGTCGGTAAGCCACTAGGTTTTCAGGACACCGCCCGGTTGATGGGCTTCTTTGGGATTGCGCTGATATTTCTGATGGCCTTTGTTTTGCTCGGCATGATCAGCGGCGTTTACGCTTCACGTGAGACGACCGCTCTGCTTATACCCATCAGTCTCTGGAGCATTACAGCATTTGTTCTTCCTCAGATTGGTACTTCAGCAAATCCAGTATCACTTCTTAACCCTGTCCCAAAAGTGAGCGTTCCGGGTGGCGCATTTGATGCCCTGAACACGATTTTGGGCCCGTTATCGGTCACTGAACAGTTCAAGGGTGCTAGCGGGTGGCTCCTGTCCAATCCAGAAGCCACCGGTGACTTCACGACATCAATTTTTGTCGTCGTTATCGCTGCAAGCCTTGGAATGTTGACGCTTCTACTCACCCGCAGAGATCGAATCAGAGGAGCACTCAATGACTAATTCGTTGATCATCGCCCAAAAAGAATTGCTCGACCTACGTCGAAACAAGTTCCTCATTGCCGTTCTAAGTTTCGTACTGATAGCCGTTGTCATCTCAGTCGTCGTTTCCGCAACACAATACGGAGTGAAACTCGATGCGTACAACATGTACGTCCAATCCCTCAAATCCGCTGGCAACTCGACTGTCCCACCTTCGCCGCAGTTATACCCGCTGCAACTCTTACGCGGCTCTATCGAGTACATGGAGATCCTTGGCGCACTATTCGCGATCGTTATGGGTTACGGAATCGTCGCGAAAGAAAAGCAACGTGCCACAATTCAATTGCTTTTTAGTCGACCTATTGGGCGCTTCGCCGTTCCTGCAGGAAAACTAATTGCGATCGCGGTAGCGTGGTTCGTCGCAGTGACAATTATTTTTCTCTCCGTCACCCTGTGCGTCGCCTTCGTTGGAAATGCAAGTTTCAATGCAATTGACTACCAACGCCTGGTGATTGCCGCCTTCACCACCTGGCTGTACCTCATCATGTGGAGTGCGCTCGCCCTAGGCCTCGCCAGCTGGACCACCAGGTTGGGAACAGCGCTCATCATTGCACTCGTTATCTGGTTAACCGTGGTCCTCATCATTCCTCAGATCGGCGACACCATGGATCCAGACAATCAAGTTCCCGGTGGACTATTCAAGAGTTTGAGTATTGCCAAACCTGATGAGTTGGCCGTTTTGGCACAGTTTTCCGGATTCGATACAGCCCGCAATGGGCTCGAGGTCTCCTCAGTGACGAAACACTTCGAGCGCTTTACCTTCGCATTTCTAGGAATAAAAGACAAGTTCAACCAGCAACCGTTGGGGATTGTCTGGGCAGGTGTTTGGAATAACGCATTATCGGTGTGGTTCGCAGCTTTTGGCGCGGTCGGTTTCGCACTGCTTATAACAACCCGGAAGAAACTACTAAGGAGAACATGATGAAGCGAAAAACACTAATAACACTCGCCGGTGGAGCCTTGCTCACCTCGATCGCCCTTGCGGGTTGTTCGAGTAACTCAGCCACACCGGTAGCAAGTGATAGCGCCAGCGCGCAGTCAAGTCTGGTGGCGGCAGACACCTCAACCGTTGGATCCACTGATGTCGTCCTGCCCGTCGGATCCAATCCAATTGTAAATACGGCAACGGAAAAAAATTTAGAGATTTCTTACGCCGCGGTAGAAGACAATATCGACCCAGCAACGGGCCAGGCAATTGACGACCGCTTGGAGCTCACACTAAAAAATGTGGGCGCCGGGACACTTGACGGGTTTGAGGTCTATTACGAAATGACGGATGTGGTAACGGGTCAGGCAGAAGCTTACTACCAGAAACTCGACGGGATCAGCATTCCTGCGGGCTCTGAAACAACAGTTTTCTTCGACAACGTGACTGACCCTGGGCACTTTCCTGAAAATGATTTCAGCATTTATCGGAGTTCCACAAACGAAGTCGACTTCACGATTCAAGTGAGTGCGGCAACTGCTCAAATTGCCACGGCAACGGCCGTTAAAGCAACGGG
>JBDNFV010000065.1:0-4261 GCA_041689635.1 Candidatus Nanopelagicales bacterium
CTCAAGGCTACGGCCAAGTTCGCGTTGGAGCAGGTCCGCAAGTTCATAGGACCTTTGGCCCGGGTCGATCAGGTAACCTGCCAGCGCCGTGTCCATGTGGATTCTCACTTGGGAGATGTCAATTCCAAAGGACGCCAACGTCCATAAAAGATACTTTCCGTCATGAATAGTTACTTCATTGACGCACGTTGCCAACCAATGCATGACGTCGGGTGCATCCTGCTCGGAGATCGAACTCAGCACGTGTATCTCTTCGCCCGAACAAACGGCCAGTGAATTGATCACTCCGGTTCCACGAGAAAATTCCCCCTGAATCGCAATCGAAACCGGACCTCGCAAAGCAAGCAGGTCAGCGTGGGTCGAATCGGGAAACATTTTGCGATCAACAACTTGGGCAGGGACATCTTGTGTAAGGATTTGCTGTTCATCACCCTTGGCCGCGACCGCACCCGGTAGTTTTTCGACCCTTCCACGTAATGCTGTGAACTGCAATGTGTCAAAAAGTTGATAAATGTCCGGCAACGAGAGGGGCTTGCGATCAAGCTCATCCACACTAAATTCAAGTGGAACATCACGCACCAACTCGGTGATCCGACGGTTGAGAAGCACTTGGGCTAGGTTTTCTCGGAGTGAGTCTCCGACTTTCCCGCCAACCGTGTCAGCCTTATCAACCAACACGCCAAGGGTTCCAAACTCGTTAATCCACTTTTGAGCGGTTTTTTCACCAACTCCGGGTATTCCGGGGAGGTTGTCGCTTGGATCCCCGCGTAAGGCAGCGAAGTCGGGATATTGCGCCGGCGTCAGTTTGTATTTGATCTCGATCGCTTCCTGCGTCATGACAGCAAGATCGGAGACCCCCTTTTTTGGATACAGAACGGTAACCAAAGGTGAAACCAGCGCGAACGAGTCCCGGTCGCCGGTAACAATTTCAGTTGCGAAGCCCGCAGCGCTGGCCTGCGTCGCCAAAGTCGCAATAAGATCGTCGGCTTCATAACCTTCTTTTTCCAGACGCCAAATTGACATTGCATCCAAAACTTCTTTGATTAATTCGACCTGGCCTTTAAATTCATCAGGTGACTTTGAGCGAGTGGCCTTGTATTCGGGGAAAATATCCGTCCGGAAACTCTTCCGAGAAACGTCAAATGCAACGGCAATATGTGTCGGGTCGTATTCCTTGAGCAGGTTGATCAACATCGAGGTAAATCCGTAGACCGCGTTCGTCGGTTGCCCTGTGCTAGTACTGAAGTTTTCAGCCGGCAAAGCAAAGAAAGCCCGGTAAGCCATCGAGTGTCCATCGATAAGAAGTAATCGATTTCGGGCCATAGTCCGATACTAGTTGTCCAGATACACCATAGGCTTTATCACTATGACCAACATCAGTGATCTAGGCGCAACCGATATCACCGCGGAAGTTCGTGAAATTGGAATGGGCGCCCTCGGAGAGCGAATGGGAATTCGCCTGCTGAGTGCATCCATTGACGCCCAAGGCTTGGCGACCATCAGCGCCACAATGCCGGTTGAAGGCAATACCCAGCCTTATGGACTTCTGCACGGTGGAGCGAGCGCAGTATTGGCGGAGACCGTGGGCTCAATCGCCGCCGGGATCACCGCACATCAGCGTCTTGGGCAAGGCGCGCTTGTGGTGGGCATAGATTTAAATTGCACCCACCACAAGTCAGCACGTGATGGCGTTGTGACCGGGGTTGCCACCATGATCAGCGCCGGCAACACGATGTTATCAAGTGAAATTGTGATTACTAACGACCTAGGCGAGCGGGTGTGTACATCTCGGCTTACCGCAATGGCCCGCAAGCCCCGGATCTAAAACATTCACAAGTGGGTAACAATCGTGTTTCATCTCAAAAAGCCCTGTCCTTTCATGATTGACGGGGGTAAGGTTCTTCGAGTTCTACTTCAGCAGTTAACTCGCATGACTCGATACAGCGCCGTGCTTACTGTTCGCTCACTAGACCCGGAGGTACGCACACGTGCTTAGACGCGTTCGACTAGCACTGGGAGTCCTTCTCCTCACATCCGTCGCTTTTTTGATTACCGGGGGTCTCTCGCCGGCTAATGCGGCTGAATTCTCCATAACCGGGACCTTGACCACCCCAGCGGGTGTTGCCGTTGAAGGGGTTGTGGTCAGTGCAATTGATCCAGATGGGGTGATCACTTCCGGTACATCGGATGCGAAAGGTGTATTTGTCGTCCCACTTCCAGCCGGTGGTACCTACACCGTCGAAATTGACCAGACCACCCTGCCGGAAGGAATCACCCTCAATAATGAAGAGGACGCGATTAGGTCACTCTTCGTGCTCGGGGGCGAGAAAAAGATCCTTGTTGGCCTGTCAGAAGGTGGTGAGTCAGGAATTGTCGCGGGTAGTTCAGGCACCGGTGAACGGGTCGTTCAGCTTTTTCTGGACGGGATTCTTTACGGACTCGTCATTGCACTCGGCGCTGTGGGTCTGAACCTGGTCTTTGGCACCACCGGATTAACAAACTTCTCACACGGTGAATTGCTGTCCCTCGGAGCGTTTACCGCCCTTGCCATCAACACTGCCGGAGTTAACATCATTATTGCTGCGCCGATCGCGATTATTTTTGCTGCATGCTTTTATGGCTGGGGACAAAATCGCATCTTGTGGCGTCCCCTGAGACGACGTAAGACAGGTTTGATTGCTGGCATGATTGTCAGTATTGGTTTGGCAATATTCCTGCGGTACACCTTGGTTCTTTTCTTTGGTGGTTCACCCCAAAGTTACAAGCAGTTTGCCGGCCAGCCTGGGATCGCGCTCGGACCGTTCAATACGACTCCAAAAGCATTGATTCTTGGCGCACTTGCCGTCATCGCCTTAGCGGCCACCGTGACTTGGTTGCAACGCTCGCGTATTGGCAAGGCCACTCGCGCCGTTTCCGATAACCCTGCACTGGCCTCGGCAACCGGAATCGACGTCGAAAGAGTAATTTCAGTGGTGTGGATTATAGGCGCTGGCCTAGCAGCCTTCGCTGGCATTTACCTTGGTTTAACCCAAAACACGGTGTGGAATATGGGTCAACAGATCCTGCTTGTCCTTTTTGCCGCAGTAATTTTGGGCGGATTAGGAACCATTTATGGTGCGATTGTTGGAGCCATGGTGGTCGGAATTTTCGTTCAAATGTCGACACTTTTCATCCCGACGGAAATGAAAACGGTTGGTGCATTGTTCCTGATGATTCTTATTTTGCTGGTGAGGCCTCAAGGATTGCTTGGTCGAAAAGAAAGGGTGGGTTAATCACCATGGATTTCGCTCAAATTTTCTCACTCACCATCACCCAAGCCGTTGGCGTAACGGCCCTCATCTATCTCTTTGCAGCAATCGGCCTTAACGTTCAATTCGGCTACACGGGGCTCCTCAACTTCGGTCAAGTGGCGTTCGTCGCCGCCGGCGCTTACGCCGTTGGCGTCATCGTGTTGACCTTTGATCTCAGCCTGTGGCTTTCAATTATCGTAGCCCTGATCACGTCAACACTACTCGCTCTTTTACTGGGTATTCCAACTCTGCGATTGCGCGCCGATTACCTCGCAATTGTCACGATCGCCGCCAGCGAACTACTTCGTCTCCTGGTCCGATCGATTGCTTTTAAAGATGTCTTCGGTGGTGCACAGGGGCTTAGCGGGAAACTGGGCCAAGAGTTTCACGACCTCAATCCCCTGCCAACAGATATCACTCTCCCTGTTCTTGCCTGGAGCCGTCAAGACCTCTGGGTCGTAATCGTCGGTTGGAGCCTGGCGTTGCTTTTCACCCTGCTGGTGTGGGGCTTGGTCCGCAGCCCGTGGGGCCGCGTTGTCAAGGGAATCCGCGAAGACGAAGACGCCGTTGTTTCCCTGGGAAAAAATGTATTCGTCTACAAGCTACAAGCGCTTGTCATCGGTGGCGGCATCGCGGCGTTTGGCGGTATCTTGTGGGCCATTGCGAAGCAATCTGTTCAACCGGACACCTTTCAACCAGACTTCACGTTCTTCGTGTTCACGATCCTGCTACTGGGCGGAGCGGCCCGGGTATTCGGTCCAATTGTTGGAACGGTCATTTTTTGGTTCCTGCTCGCTGGATTTGGCGAAGTCCTGAGTTCACTGATCAACAATGGTTACATCGACTTCCTGACGCCAACAGACGTTGGCTCAATTCGGTTTATGCTCATGGGGCTAGGACTGATGTTGCTCATGATTTTCAGACCACAAGGAATATTCGGCGACCGAAGGGAGTTGGCCCTCGATGCCCGC